>NZ_JAJDMK010000209.1:0-397 GCF_020593575.1 Holdemanella sp. DFI.5.55 | reverse complement strand
TCATCATCACACTTCTTGATTTTTTCAAGTAATTCTTCTTTCGTTAATCCAGCCAATTCTTTTTTGTATATATGATCCACTTTCATCTCTAAAGAGCGAACTGCCTTCAAGAAAGATTCTTCAAAGTTACGTCCAATCGACATAATTTCACCAGTTGCCTTCATCTGAGTTCCTAAATGACGATCTGCATTAGGGAATTTATCAAATGGGAAACGCGCAAATTTCGTTACAATATAGTCTAATGCAGGTTCAAAACATGCATAACTTGTTTTAGTAATTGGGTTAATAATTTCATCTAAACCTAAACCAACCGCTAATTTAGCACTAATCTTCGCAATTGGGTATCCTGTTGCCTTACTAGCTAGAGCAGATGAACGAGATACACGAGGGTTAACTT
>NZ_JAJDMK010000208.1:0-402 GCF_020593575.1 Holdemanella sp. DFI.5.55 | reverse complement strand
TGGCAAAGAAGAGAACGTTCTACATTGTCTAAAATGCAAGGACGAGCTTTACCGGAAGCATCTAGTTTTCGAATGTAGTCAATATTATCGAAGAAGATATTCTTGATGGGATGAATAAAATTGAAGTTTTTAACATCACAATCTAATAATGATAGAGTTTCAATTGGAATGTTTGAATGATAAGTGGTGTCCATAATTGAAGTATAGAATTAAATAGAGATGTAAACAAGACTTAGCAAATGAAAAGCGCCCATACAAATCATTTTATATGATTTGATGGGCTTTTTTTATGGCAATTGTATGAGTGAATCTCTGTATTGCAGTGATGATACATATCTGCTGATTCTAATAATCCTCTTTTTGTAGCAGGTGTTCCACGATGTTTAGGTTCTACTCCATCAA
>NZ_JAJDMK010000207.1:0-405 GCF_020593575.1 Holdemanella sp. DFI.5.55 | reverse complement strand
AGAACGGCTTGCTAATGTGGAATAGCTTGTCCAGCTGCGGCAGCATCATGCACAATGCCAAGACGATTGAAGAGATTAAGTTGAGGTCGTTGGCACTGAATCCCAGCTGCAGGACTGCCAGCAGAATCAAGCGGTAGATGATGCTTCCCAAGGTTACGGCAACCAGTCGCTGCGACAGTGTCAGCTCGCCAAAGGCAACTTCGCCGATGATGATTGAAGCCAGGGCGATTACGATGGTTCCAATCCCCATGTTGACATCGGCATAGCCATTGTTTTGAGCAACCAGCGCGCCGCAAAGTCCAACCAGTCCATTAGAAATCATAAGACCAACGTTGATCGTGGCATCGGTATGGATCCCCAGTGATTTAGCCATTACAGGATTGTCGCCGGTTGCGATAAATGACT
>NZ_JAJDMK010000206.1:0-467 GCF_020593575.1 Holdemanella sp. DFI.5.55 | reverse complement strand
TTTATGATTGATATGCATCGTAAGATTATGCTTTTTAACGTAATCACGATATCGTTCGCAAAAGTAGCTATACTGGTAAAATGGACTCTTGATTGACCGACAATCATCAACATATTCTTCCCATAGCAGTTTGATTGTGGTTCCTGGCTTTAACAGTTCCTTATGGATGTAATCAAAATCAGGTTGCTTAATGGATAAATTGATTTTCATCTCCTGTTCAAATAATAAATTTTGGACATCTGATTCACTGAGATCTTTAACAGATGACCAACACACTTTCTTGTCATCAGCTACATTAAAAATTTTTCTTATTGTATCTCTTGAAATTTTAAGAGATACAGAAATCTGTCGCTGACTATAGTTTTGTGATCTCATTTCCAAAACTTTTTTAACATCTCGCATAAAAAAACACCTCCTAATCGCAAGACTAGATAAGTATACTTACTTACCTGTTTTTATCTTACAAC
>NZ_JAJDMK010000205.1:0-468 GCF_020593575.1 Holdemanella sp. DFI.5.55 | reverse complement strand
AGAAGACACATCGTTATTCGTATACAACGAAATATACGAATGGAAATATTGAACTATATGACAATAAGGTCAAGCTTCCTAAGATTGGTCTAGTAAAGATAAAGAAAACACGAGCACCTAAAGGAAGACTCCTTAGTGCAACGGTATCACAAGTACCAAGTGGAAAGTATTATGTTTCACTATGTTATACGGATGTAGAAGAAGTCTTGTTTCCACTAACATATAATGAAACAGGTATAGATCTAGGTATCAAGGATTTTATCATATTGAGTAATGGAGAAAAGGTAGAGAATCCAAAATATCTGAAGAAGTCGATTGAGAAACTGAAAAAGTTACAGAAGCAGCAGTCACGAAAAACAAAGGGCGGCCGCAACTGGATCAAAAACAGAATCAAGATTGCAAGACTTCATGAAAAGATAGCGAATCAAAGAATGGATTTTATCAACAAACTATCTACTAGAATCATTA
>NZ_JAJDMK010000204.1:0-477 GCF_020593575.1 Holdemanella sp. DFI.5.55 | reverse complement strand
TTATTTTTGTTTGCGTTGTTGGGAAGTCTAGCCATTTCCCGACAAGCTCTCCCTCTGTGTATTTTCCTAGATTTGTCACATAAGCTGATATTAATTTTTCGTACATATCCATGTACCTCCTTTCACAACTGCTCCCGCAATTTTTTAACGAAGCGACAAGCGAAGTTACATGGGAAATCTATGTCACATGATTTGGTCATAATAGGAGAAAAATATGTTACATAGGACAGCATGGGAAATTCATGTAACATGATAGGAGCAATTTATGTGACATGATTTGCCCATGATTTGGACTTGCATAGAAATTCTTGATTGTCGGTTGTGCCTAAATTTTAAAAAATTTAGCAAGACAACCGATCACAAAATTTCTTGCAAGGATATGGGGAGTCAAGAGGAGCGAAGCTCCTTTGCAAAATATGGCGAAAAGAGTGTAATGCAATGAAACGGTCGCTGTATTTTGCTACAGCCAAGCCGAAG
>NZ_JAJDMK010000203.1:0-478 GCF_020593575.1 Holdemanella sp. DFI.5.55 | reverse complement strand
GATTAACGAAAGAAGAATTACTTGAAAAAATCAAGAAGTGTGATGATGAAAGAATTTTTGCGGTTACACAGTGGCTTCGCAATGGATATGATATGGAAACCATTCATAATGTGACGAAAATGGATGATTTCTTCTTGTGTCACTTGTCAAGAATTATCAGTTTAGAAAAGCTAATGATGGAAAATCCCAAAGATGTTGAAGTTTTGCGTAAATTAAAGAAATATGGTTTTGCGGATAGCTACATTGCACGTAACTGGGAAATGAAAGAATTCGATTTATATAACTTGCGTAAAGAAAATGGAATCACGCCAGTATATAAGATGGTAGATACTTGTGCGGGTGAATTCAAGAGTGCAACTCCATACTTCTATTCAAGTTATGATAATAAAAATGAATCTGAACGTACAGATCGTAAAAAAATCGTTGTGTTAGGTTCAGGACCAATTCGTATTGGACAAGGTGTTGAGTTTGACTATGC
>NZ_JAJDMK010000202.1:0-485 GCF_020593575.1 Holdemanella sp. DFI.5.55 | reverse complement strand
ATTTATATGCGTATCGTCCGTCCTTTCTTTGTGATTCTCCAGTTTTGAGTAATCGCCCTCTGTTATCTTTTCGTCTACTCATGATTGCTCCTTTCTAGTATGAAAAGAGCCTTGCCTATGTGTGATTTTAGCATAGACAAGGCTTTCTTTCCATAGCCTTAATACATTTTAGATTGTCTCGGATTTCAAAAGAATCTCCTCTAAACGCACCCGCTTAATTAACTGTCTACTTCCGTTGTATAGTAACCAGTCGGGATTCTGTTCTAAACTTGCCATGTTGCGAAGTTTGTTTTCCCCGATTCCAAAATATCGACTTGCTTCTGTGAACGTAAGCAAGAATTTGTTTTCAATATTAACTGTCCTATTCATAATAATCACTTCCTCCTGCTTTCCAAATAACACATTGAAATGCTTGCTCATATTTAGCATTAAACCATGCCATTTCTAATGCTTCTGACATATTCTTATAACGTCCTGCTTTCACA
>NZ_JAJDMK010000201.1:0-485 GCF_020593575.1 Holdemanella sp. DFI.5.55 | reverse complement strand
AGACAATTGACTCGTCATCACCATAATCTAAAGGAAGAACTCAATATATACTGTAATCGACTACAGAAATCAATTGATCTTGTTTTTCCTGAATTCAATACCTTATTCGGTTCTAAATATGGTGTTGTTTACATGAATCTTCTTAAAACGTTTGGCAGCGCTGAAGCAATCGCTTCTACAGACATTCGTACAATTCGTAAATGTTTTGAAATCAAAGGTAGAGGCAATCGTATTTCATTGACTCCGGAAAAATTAAAAGAATGTGCAAAGAATTCTATCGGAATCTCTTCTGAAGTTGAAACTATACAGATCAAACACTTGGTAAGCCAAATCATGCTTATTAAAGAGCAAATCGCTGAAATAGATAAAAAAATAGAAGAGTTCTCGATCAAAAACAACTCTCCTATCCTAAGCATTCCAGGGATTTCTCATTTCTCTGGTACTTCTATTTTAGCCGAATTAGGAGATATTGGCAATTATTCCAA
>NZ_JAJDMK010000200.1:0-501 GCF_020593575.1 Holdemanella sp. DFI.5.55 | reverse complement strand
TATGGTGCGCCAGTTCGGTGCAGTTGATTTAGTTAGGTGAAACTCCTAACCTGGTAACTTTTGGAGCAAAGAGACCAGTATCTAGTCCTTGGGCATTGTATCGTGAGGTACAGTGTTAAGTGTAGGAAGGAAAGACTTAGAGCTCTAAAGCGAAAGCCTGAAGCAATCTAGCGTCGTTAGTCCTGACAAAGTGGTGGGTGATGCTCTCATATAAGCCGCAACCAATATAGGTTGAATCGTTATGCCAGATTCAATCGGACACCACCGGCGTTGTAAAGCAGGGCGAGAAGTCAAGGTATCAACTGCATACCTGGGAGGTCTTGCAGTTTCCGATAAACACGGTACTGTTGTAACAAGTGCCAATACCACAAGAACAACGGGAAGAACTGCAAGAAGTCCGATGAGGTCATATTGTAGCTATGAAGTGTATGAAAGTACATGGAGCGAAGGACCGAAACACAGTTACGTTTCTTGAAGGGAAACATGTTGAAAACACTGGAG
>NZ_JAJDMK010000020.1:0-31423 GCF_020593575.1 Holdemanella sp. DFI.5.55 | reverse complement strand
ATTATGGTCAAATGGATATTTTATATCTTCTGTAGGGCATATCAGTGAAGCTGCAATCAAGAAATATATCGAGGAGCAGAAAAATGATACAACCCGATTTGAAAGCCTATCGTAGATGTTCAGATAGACATGTATTAGTATTGGAAACGAATCTGACTTATGTAGAAAAGTGTCAGATTTTTCATTATGCCGATTTGGTTCGTAAAGCTGGTAATGAACTGACTGGAATCATGAAAAAAAGATATGATCAGCTTGTTCGTACGAAAAGGTATCGCAAGCTAAAAAGGCTTTATAAGAAATATAAGGATACCGATAATAAAAAGGCATTAAAAGATGTATGTAATCAGATGAAGGAAATGCAGAAACAGTATGATGTGACATGGGATTACTGCAGAACTTCAATGATTCCTATTGGAAAGAAATATGGAATCAATGCCGTATTTGCACTAACGAAAGCGGAGGATGTATTTCGTGGAATCGACAAATGTCTTTATTCGGATGGAGAAACAGTTCATTTTAAAAAGCGTGGAGATCTTCCATGTATTCGTGCTAAACAGCTCAATCGTGGAATCATAATGAAACAAATGAATTTCAAATTCAAAGATATGGAGTTTGGTGTAAAAATCAAAGACCGCTATGAACAAGAGGAAGTGGAAGCTGTATTGTATTATTTGAAGAATGCAGAATTAATGGATTCTATGGCGGCAAATACATACAGGGAAACTGATATCTGTGTATCAACATACAGACCTTGTTACGTGAGTCTTGTATGTAAAAAGATCCGTGGTAAGTTAAGAGTCTATGTACATATCACAATTGAAGGTGTAACTAAACCGAAACAGGATCGTTTTGGCAATTTTAAACACAACAAAGGAAAAGGCATTGTTGGATGTGATATTGGAACTCAGACAATTGCGTATACAACAGAAACAAAAGCAGGTTTAAAAAATCTTGCAGAAAGAGGAAGTTGTATTGAAGTCAATGAACGAAAAGAAAGACGGATTTATCGTGCAATGGATAGGAGCCGTAGAGCAATGAATCCAGACAACTACAATGAGGATGGAACTATCAAAAAAGGAAAGAAGAAGTGGACATACTCTAATCGCTATAAGAAGTTGAGAACGAAACATACAGAACTATGCAGAATCAATGCGATCAATCGACATTTAGCCATCCATGAAGATGTAAATGAATTAAGAAGCTTAGGGGATATCTTTGTGACAGAGCCAAAGAATGCCAAGAAACTGCAAAAGAAAGCTAAAACTGGAAAGCGCAGGAAAAGATTTGGAAGATCAATAAAAAATAGATGTCCAGGCTATTTTCAGAGTCAGGCTAAAAGGAAGTTCAGAATCTATGTTGAAGTGCCAAATGACTATAAGGCAAGTCAATATGATCATACGAGTGATGAATACATCAAGAAATCGTTGTCACAAAGAATGTATAAACTTCAAGATGGAACAATGGTACAAAGAGATCTATATTCATCCTTCCTTTTGTACTGCATTGATCTAAATACAAACAAAATCGATAAGAATAAGTGTATTCATGAATTTGAGAAACAGTATAAAAATCAAAATGAAACGATTGAATATATCCAAGTGAATCAGATCAAAGTCATGAACAGTGGAATTAAGGTAAATTAAATAAATGTTAAATCGGGAGATTGACTATGCTTCCATGTAGAGATACAGAAAACAATCGCTAATGTGCTAAATGTAGTGCTTGATTGTAGAGTTCACTGCTCCAACAGAAAGACAGGAATCCAAAGTTTGAAAATAATGTACGATTGCTGCATAATGTTGTCAGTTCAGAACCCTCATTGCTTGCGGTGAGGAGTAGTCAGATCAGATGTCTCAAAAGGAAAAAAATCATGATAGGTTCCCAAATTCATCTAAGGTAAATTAGGTATGCATGATTCTTAAAGAATTATTGACACTATTTATATCGATTAAATACTTAGATGAGTTTGGTAGCCTATCATGAAGAAATTATTTTCGAACTAGAAAAAGAACACTTATAAAAATGTCCCTAATCGATATTCTAAGATATAATCATCCATGATGAAATCATTTCCTATATCTGTCTGTACAGAATCTATCCATTGAAAACCAAACTTCTCATATACAGCTAGACTATGTTTATTATATTTATTACAAGTCAAATAAATAGATGGGTAACAATACTTTTCTGCCTGCTTCTTTACATATTCAAACATTTCAGTCGCATAGTGCTTTCCTCTAGCCAAATCCTTTAAATACAGTTTGGACAAGAATAAACGATCCGGCTGATTCTGCAACCCAATATATCCAACTAGCTCATCGCCTTCATATACCTTATGATAATGATACTGCTGATGTTTTACTTGGTCTTGCATGGCATCAAAACTCTGAAACTTATCTACCATATAATCAATTTGTGCTTCTGAAATGATTCCAGGAAAGAATTCATGCCAAATCTTTTCGGCAAGAATAGCTACTTCTTTTAAATCATTTTCATTCTTACACTCTACAATATTAATACTTTTCATAATGCACCTTCGAAGAATCAAACTTATCTTTTACAACCTCTTCTTGATCTATATATCCAAATGAAATCATCCACATTGGAACAATTCCTTTTGGCAATTTAAAATATTGGTTTAAAGCCAAATAACGCTCTTCATTCGGATACACACCCAGCCAGCATGAACCAATACCCAAACTTTTCGCTTCAACCAACATATTCTCTGTAGCCGCTGCCAAGTCTTGTTGACAATAATCCAAACTATCATTCTTATTTTTATCCGCACAAACAACCATTCCCATGGCTGCATCTTTTAGAAAAGATGCATAGGGTGTCATTTGACTTAAATCCTTTAATGTATCTTTGTTTTGAACAACAATAAATTGCCAAGGCTGACTATTTCTAGCACTAGGAGCACTAAATGCCGCCTTTAAAATTAAATCGATCTCTTCTTTTTTTAAAGATTCCTGTTTATATTTTCTTATACTCGTACGATTAAAAATTGCATCCATACTCTTTACTCCTTTTCTGTATTATATCACCATTTTGAAAATTCGCTTTCATTATATAATGACTATTCTTTTCTTTGTGTTACAATACAAGCAGGAGGAATTTAACCATGTTAAAATTTGAACCATTCTATCAAGAATACGAAAGAACATTAGATGCCTTCTCATTGGCATTCTCAACCATTTATTTTGAACAAATGACAATTGCACCAAAGAAAGGAATTCCTTATTCAAATGAAATGTTGTCTAGACTATCTAAACAAGCATTCATCATTGAAAATGATCCAGAAACAATCAAAAAGATCAAGGAATACGCAAAGACATTGCCAGAAGGAAGTTTAGAAAAGAAAGAAGTCGACTATCGCCTTGAAGCCTTAGCACAATCTGAAAACATTCCTAGTGATGTATATGCGAACTATGTCAAAGTCAAAGCCGATAGTGAACTTGCTTGGCATGAAGCTAAAGAAGCAGATAACTATGAACATTTCAAGCCTCATTTACAAGCAATCATGAAAGAGACTTTACACCTTTTAGAATATGACCCTAAGTTTAATGGAAACAATGCGTATGATGTATTGTTAGACCGTTATGAAAAAGGCATGACACAAGAAAAATATGATGCATTCTTTAATAATGTGAAAGAGAAATTAGTTCCACTAATTCATGAAATTCAAAACAAACCACAAATCAATGATGACTTACTTCATGAAACTTATGCAGTGGATCGCCAAGAAAAATTTATGGATGTTATTTGTGACTTCATGAAAGTAGATTTTGGGAAAGTATACCTTTCAACGACAGAACACCCATTCACAGATTTCTTCTCAAGCAACGACACTCGTATCACAACACACTATTATCCAGATCAATTCTTAAGTGCCATCCTTTCAACTGTACACGAATATGGACACGCTCTTTATGGACTACAAATGGATCCTGCTTTTGAAGGAACCATGCTAACACAGGCTGTTGGTTCGGCTGCGCACGAATCACAATCTCGTTTCTTAGAAAACCACGTTGGTAGAAGTCACGCATTCTGGCAAGCAAACTATAATCAATTAGTAAATTTATTCCCAGAATTTAAAGATGTGTCTGTTGACGAGTTAGTAAACATGATCAATAAAACTGAATGTGCTTTGATTCGTACAGAAGCGGATGAATTAACATATCCATTACACATTATGGTTCGTTATGAAATCGAAAAAGAAATTGCGAAAGGAAATGTAGATTATGATAAGCTACCAGAAGTATGGGCCGATAAATACGAAGAATATTTAGGTGTTCGTCCTACAAACTATAAAGAAGGTGTCTTACAAGATATGCACTGGTCTACAGGATACTTAGGATACTTCCCAACATACGCATTGGGTAGTGCGTATGCTGCACAATTATATGCAACAATGGAAAAACAATTTGACGTAGAAGAAGCCCTACTAACAAACCACTTTGAAAAAATCACAAACTGGTTAAAAGAAAATGTACACCATTATGCTGCAAGTAAATCTATGGCTGAAATCGTAGAAGAAGTAAGTGGAGAACCATTTAATCCTGATTACTACACAGATTATTTAATCAAAAAATATAAGAAATTATACAATCTAGACTAAGAAGAAGTGAGTAACATCACTTCTTTTCTTATTGACAAGAATGGTTAGAAATGAATCATTCTGAATTTTTAAGAAAAAAAGCAGCTAACCTATTTTCACAGACTAACTACTCATATTTAGTACCTTATTCAAATTTATTCTACAAATCCGACAGTGAAATTCTATCGTATGCGCCATTTTTCTTATCTTCCGGATGTGGCTCCAATCCAATAATCGTGATATCTTTCTGATCCGGTCCGTAAACCCAATACATTCTCATTGCACCACTTGTTTTATTTTCCAAATAAGATTGCCACACTTTCATTCCGTAACGTCTAGATAAAGGCTCTATTTCATGGGTTTGAAGACTCGGATAAAATGGATCCGCCGACAACAACTTTAAAGCTTTCCCCCATTTTTTATAGAGTTGCTCTTCCTTCTTTTTGATCTTACCAGAACGATATTTTTGTTGCAAATCTTGCCAAAGTTCCTGCATTTCAGGAATTCCCATTCGTATATTAAAATTCATTTATTATTCCTTTGAAAAATCCGACAAATCAATAGCCGTGGAAACATCTCCACACTTAAAATTACTTACCGCACGATCCATATCTGCCAATGTTCTAGCTGAAATGCTCTTTGGCACTGATAATTCCCGAGGTTCAAGAATTATACAACCATTTCCATATTCTTTCACATTGTAGTAATGATAAGTAGCTCCTCTAAGAGTAATTCTTTTTTTGTTATCCAAATGTGCAACATAATCCTTTATTGTTTCCATTATCAACACCTCCAACATAAACCTAAATGTGGGAATTCCCACTCTCTATCATTATAATAATTTTTTCTTTATTCTTTGTCAATCTAATTTTTCTTGTTCACTATCATCAGGAAGGGGGATATGCACAACAAGAAAAACAAATTCTTTATTGATTAGAATGGTTAGATTGGTTAGTATATGAGTAAAAAGGAGCTATTTTATGATATTTCAAGAAGATTTTGAACAAATGCGTTCTTTAGAACAAGACTTAACTTTTCTTTCTGCTAAAACTGAATTCGATGAATCAAACATCCCATTTAAAGAAAAGAACTTAGGCATTCAAAATCAAGATGGTATATACACGAATTTAGGACTACTTTTATCGGATCAATGTAAGCACACAATTAAAGTTGCAGTTTTTAATGGAGAAACACAGAATGTTTTTCAAGATCGAAATGAATTTACCGGTTCATTATTCAAACAAATGCACGAAGTATATTCTTATATCGATTTTAGAAATCAAAAACATTCCAACTTTTCAGGATTGAAAAGAATTGATAAAAGAGATTATCCAGAAGTAGCCATTAGAGAAGCTTTATTGAATCTAATTGTTCATCGTGAATATTCATATAGCGCAAGTTCTTTCATTCGTATGTATACAGATCGTATTGAATTCACTTCAATCGGAGGCTTATTAAAAGGAATCACTTTAGAAGACATTCGACTTGGTATTTCTGTTTGTCGAAACCCAAAACTCGCAAATATCTTTTACCGATTAGAACTCATTGAAGCTTATGGTACTGGCATTCAAAAGATTATTGATTCGTATTCAGAATCTGAATTCAAGCCTCAATTTGTGACAACAGAAAACGCCTTTAAAATTATTCTTCCAAATCTAAATTATCAAAAGAAAAACAATAAAATTCAGGAAGATATAGTTGTATATGATTGTCCCGAAAACAAAATATTAGAGTTTGCGAAAACACACACCCAATTCACTCGTAAAGATGTTCAAGATGCATTTAACCTTTCTCAAACAACTTGTGGACGCATTTTAAACAGAATGAAAGAAGAAGGTCAAATCTCTCAACATGGTAAAGGTAAAAATACATTCTATATACTAAATGAAAAGAAGTGAGTCAAATCACTTCTCTTTATTTATAGTCAAATAAACCATCATTCTTTTCTTCCATAGCCTTGATGATATGATATACAAATTCATTATAAGGCGTTGGAATATTTAGTTCTTTTCCCATCTTTATTATTGCCCCCGAAAACATATCAATTTCCGTATGCCTTTTGGCATCCAAATCCTGCAGTGTAGAATATCTGGCCGTTTTAGGCACTGCACTACCACGTGTTGCACTTGAATCAGCCTTTGACATATCAATACCTTTAGCTTTTGCAATAGCCTCTAATTCATCCTTTAATCCAGACTGTATAGCTCTCACATGATCACTATCCGAATAACATCCAACACCTGCTCCAAGAATAGCTTGAGGTAAGTTTTTCGTTACATTTAAACGAAACTTACTCCATATTTCTTCCTGAATATAGGAAGTTGTTCGATAATGTAGATCACTTTGACTAAACAATTCATCGATTTCCTTATTTTCTTCTAGTACAATTCCAATCGTTGTTTCTGGATCAAATACATATCCTAAGCCTTCTTTATGACTTGCAACTTTAATCAATGAATACACCATATGCTGCATACCAATCTGATTTCCAATAATTTGTTCACTATCCACACCATTCATTAAAGACATCACTAATGTATGTTCATCTACAATTTGTTGAATATCTTCTAAAGCATCTGGCAACGCATTGTATTTTAAACATACAATAAGAAGATCTACTCCATGTGCTTCTTCAGGCGTTAATACTTCGGGATGATAAATGACATCATTGATTAAACAACCATTCTTTTTTAATCTTTCATTTCGTTCATCTTTTGCGATGACACTTAATTGTATATCGCACTTTGATAAACCATAAATACAATAGGAGCCAACAGCTCCCGCACCGAATATCGCAACCTTTTTAATTGTCATGTACTTCACTCTTTTCTTTTAAATGAACATGGTACTTTTCTTTTACATAAATTCCCAACAAGATTCCAACTACATATAGAGAAATATCCCCTAAATCAAATACGCCTCTATGAAAGATCAACTGCATAAATTCACACAGAAAACCAATGAATACAGAAACAATAAAGTTTTCTTTATTTGATGAAATAAGCAGTCCATTCACCCATGGCATAAACATAAAGTATCCAATATTAAATGCGAATACGATCCACTCTGTCCAAGAACCATAATAGATTTCTCTAAGACAGGCAAATGGATTCAATTGAATAATACTGATACCTTGATCATAGCGCATCAATAGGGCAATAATCAAAAATATATAATATACAAAGAAAAACATGGCTCGATGTTTTACATTCCAGTTTTTCGTAAAAAACATCAACGCATCATATATAACAACCAGTTCAATGCACCATACGACAAATTGAATTGGATACCATCCCATGCCAAAAATTTCCATTAAAACAGCTGTGACGTAGTAATGAATGAACAAGGATAAAACTAAACTTAAAATTAAGTATCTCCAATTTTTCATTTTTAAAGTCCCCTTATTTTCTTTCTATTATGACACACCAAACTTTAAAATTCATTAAAAATCTAAAATTGAAGAATCCCAACCCATATCCTTATAGCCTTGTTTACAACGTTCCATATACGAATCGCTTGGTTTACATATTGGAAAACGATCATACATTTGGTAGATAAAACCAGTGATTGTTTCATTGTTTTCTAATAATACCTTTTCTTCAAAACAATCATATAAGTATGGATAGTCTTCATATTCATCTAAACTCTTCTTATCATTTTCACTCACATCCCATATAGCTACTCGCACAAAATCCCCTTTTTTCTTATCTACTGTAAGATAAGCTCGTCCAGGATTTCCACGATATGTAAGTGTATAGTTTTCAAGTCTTGCCAAAGACACAAACTTCGCATCTTTACATCGCTGCTTCATTTCTTCTTTGTTTAAATTACTTCCATATGCGATATAATACATATTTTCCCCTTAAAGAAAATAGGATGACGAATCATCCTATAGTTTACTTTCAATATTTTGCATCAACATTGCCTCAGGCATATATCCTGAGAATGCTGCAGCTTGTTGTCCTTTTTTAAATAGAATCATTGTTGGAACAGACATAATACCAAATCTTTGCACTAAATCTGGACTTTCATCCACATCCACCTTTACAATTTTCACTTTTCCATCTAATTTATTTGCGACTGATTCAAGTACAGGTGTCAACATTTTACATGGTCCACACCAAGTTGCGAAAAAGTCGACTAAAACTGCATCTTCGTTCATTAATGCGTTAAATTCTTCTGTATTTACAATTTTCATACAAGGTTCCTCCTTATCTGATTCTATTCTATAACAAGCCTTTGCGTAAGTCCATTTCTTTGCCCGCCAACAAAGCATCAATGACTTTTCCAATACCATTATTCATATTTGTGTCCGTAACTACAGTAGCTGCATACTTAGCTTCATCCATCGCATTCCCCATAGCTACACCAATACCTACTTGTTGAAGCATCTTCAAATCGTTTTGTGCATCTCCAAAAGCCATGACCTCATTCATGCTGATTCCAAGCCTATCACAGATTTTCCACAATGCACTAGCCTTGTTGACATGTTTTGGCATAATTTCCAGCCAATCTGGACCAATCAACAATACATCATAATCACTTAAAGCCGCTTTAATTCCTTCAAAATTCTTTTCAAAGAATCTAGGAGAATGCACCATAATCACTTTATTGATATCTTGCGTCAAACGAATTTCTTCAAAAGGCAAATCAATAAAATTACGATTTTCTTTGCCATCCTTCAAGCCATAATCATCTGGCTCTCCTAAAATGGCATTTTTGACTTTTTTCTTTACACGATTCAATGAAGATATGTAACTATAAAAATCATATCCACATTGAAAAATTCCCTCTACACCAAATTGCTTACAAACTTTCTGAATCTTAATTCCATCTTCTGTCGTTAAAACATCATCCAAATCATATTCTTTATTTTCAAAATCATATACAACTTGTCCGTTTACCAATGCCAAAAAATGATTTCCATTTTCTAATCCCAATGGTTCATATACAAATTTACATCCGTTTTTATCTCGACCCGACGCAATCACAACGTGCATACCTTGTGCCATCGCCCTTTGAATCGAATCCACCGTTCTTGGATCCATTCTTTTCGATTCGTCTAAAAGTAAAGTTCCATCTAAATCAAAAGCCAAACACTTTATAGTCATAATTATTTATCCAATTCTTCTTGATATGAGAACAATTTTGTACAATATTCTCCATTAAAACATGCCAAGCATAAACCAACGCCATGCGTAGCTTCCTTCATTTCTTCTTCGGTCATAAAACGTAATGTATCCGCATGAATGTAGTCACGAATTTCTTCTACACTCATCTGAGCACCAATCAATTGATCCTTTGTAGAAGTATCTACACCATAGAAACATGGACTCGTGATGACTGGACTAGCGATACGAACATGCACTTGGGTAGCTCCTGCATCCTTCAATAATTGTACAATTCTTCTTGAAGTCGTACCACGTACAATCGAATCATCAATCATAACAATTGATTTTCCTTTAACCACGCTAGATACAGGACTTAATTTTAATCGAACGCTACGATCACGCATCGCCTGTGTAGGTTGAATAAATGTACGTCCTACATAACGGTTTTTAATCAATCCAGTTTCAAATGGAATACCCGCCTCTTCTGCATAACCAATGGCTGCTGATAAAGATGAGTCTGGAACACCAATAACGATATCCGCATGTAAATCTTTATCTTCTCTGGCAAGAATAGATCCTGTAGCCTTACGGAACGCATGTACATTGATACCTTCCACTACACTATCTGGTCTTGCGAAATAAATGTACTCCATTGCACACATATGGTTATCTGTATTTGTTGAATAAAATTCATGTTTCACAATACCCTTATGGAACTCTACGATTTCTCCTGGTTTTAAATCCACACTTTCATAAATTCCCATAACTTCAAAAGCACATGTTTCACTACTAATTACGTAGCCATCTTTACTTTTGGCATAACTTAAAGGTCTTAAACCATGACGATCACGAACCGCATAAATAGTATCCTCATTCATAACTAAGAAAGAGAATGCACCCTCAATACGATTTGCAGTCTTCATGACACGTTCTTTTAAAGTACCTTTTTGTTTCTGAATCAAGTGAAGAATAATTTCACTATCACTTGTTCCCTGGAAAATAGCCCCTTCATTTTCAAGTTCAATACGAAGCTCTTTCTCGTTAACAATCTGTCCATTATGAACGATAGCTAAACTTCCATTATGTCCCTTTGATACAATTGGCTGAATGTTTTCATTTTCCTGACCGCCCGCTGTACTATAACGAACATGCCCAACAGCTAATCTTCCGACCATAGAGTCTAATTTTTCTCTTTGAAAAACATCTACAGTCAAGCCTTTTCCTTTCTGTAAAGTGATATTTTCGCCATCTGAAACGGCAATACCACTCGCTTCCTGACCCCTGTGTTGCAAGGAATGCAAACCATAATACGTAATACTTGCTGCATTATCTACGCGATATGCACCAAACACACCACACTCTTCATGAATTTCATCAAACATAACTGATCTCCTTTGCCACAACATTATATCATGCATATAAGAAAAAATGGACAATTTTTCGTCATCCATTCATTTCTTTTAAGCATTCTTTTCGATTTAGATATAAAACACCAATTTTATACACACTTGCCATTGTAGGAATTCCTAGAAACATACCTGGAATACCTGCTAAAGATCCAAAAATCACAACAGTCATCATGACATAGATTCCTGGTAATCCTACTGAATTTCCAACGACATGTGGATAGATCACATTACTTTCGATTTGTTGAAGAATACATAAATATAATAAGAACCAAAAAGACATAATTGGACTTACAGTAAATACCATAAACATACCAATCGCCCCACCAATATAAGCTCCAATCATCGGAATAATATTAATAACTCCAACTAATGTTCCAATCATAGCCGGATATGGCATACGTAGTATAATCATACCCAATGTGCATAGTGTCCCTAGAATAGTTGCCTCAATACATTGTCCACCAATAAAAGCACTAAAAGTCTGATTAATAATTTGCAAACACTTATCTATTCTACGTTTCACAATTTTGCTTAGATATAGATTCGTTAAACGGTGATACAACTGAACGAATCTTTCTTTCTCTAATAAAACATAGATTGCGAAAATAAACATCAACACAAAATTAAATACACTATTCACTATGACTGTCACAACATTAAATGTCGTACCTACAACATTGGTAACACCAGTCGAAAGAACATTAATACCGGATTGAATCAAATTTTTCCAGTTGATATCTAAGTTATTAATAGATTCCGCAAGCTGTGGATTGTTCTCAAATAAATTCACCAAAAATTTCTGTGTATTCTCAAAATATTTTGGCAATACAGCCACAATCACTCCAATGGCTTCGCTTAACGATGGAACAACGAGTGTAATTAAGAAATACACAAAAAGAAAAATTAAAATCAAAGAAAGAAGCAGGCTTGTTGCACGCTTCCCCTTCTTCATAA
Organism: Holdemanella sp. DFI.5.55; assembly: GCF_020593575.1. Lineage (NCBI taxonomy): Bacteria > Bacillati > Bacillota > Erysipelotrichia > Erysipelotrichales > Erysipelotrichaceae > Holdemanella > Holdemanella sp. DFI.5.55. The sequence continues at coordinate 19,352 of NZ_JAJDMK010000020.1, read as the reverse complement.
AACCTAAGCGCTTTTCAATCTTAGCCATAACCAAGTTAATCACAAAAGCCATCATAGCTCCAAACACTAAAACTCTACATGCATTCCATAATATAGATACCATAGAAATCAATGTATCCAATTTAATCAATCCAATAATGATGATTGTGATTCCAAATATATATATCCATAAATTTCTTTTATTCATAAGCACCTCGCCCCCCTTATTCTAATACATACGTGTATACTTTTTAAATAATTTGTTATTTCTTTCTTCCGTACCATCACAGTTTAAAGAAGAAAAAACAGGTACTTCTACGTTGCGTTCGATCAAATATTCGGCACATGCCACATTGATACATTGTGCAATGAAAGAATTGGCCATACTTGATGTTGGACAAAGCTTGGCATCCAAACCATCAATAGATAAAGCGCAATCTCCAATTTCTCCACAATTATCAATGACAATATCTGCAATTTGGTACAAATTCTTTCCACAAGAATGACGAGAAGATTGAGCAGTTGTATGTTTCATACTTGTGATGGCAACTACATGTGCACAACGACTTTTAGCTTCAAGTGCAAGTTCGATTGGATAGGCATTACGCCCAGAATTGGATGCAATCAAAACGACATCACCACAAGATATACCATATAACTCTGCTAAGATTTTGGCATAACCACTAAGTCTTTCAATATGTGAACTCTTTGTCGGATGCTCCGTCATCGTAAGTTCACTTGTCAAAATGGGAACCACAAAAGCTAAACCACCTGCACGAGCATACATCTCTTCTGCCATTGTATGAGAGTGGCCACTTCCACTTACGAAAAACTTATGACCTTCCATAAAAGCTTGAGCCATTAAATGACCAGTTTGTTCTAATTTTTCAAATTGTGTTTCTTGAATCTTTTTAATGATATCAAGACCCACTTCAAATACTTCTTTCATATTATTTCTCCTTGATATGCATATTTCTTTATATTCATTATACAACAAGAAGAAAAATAAAAAACAGCCATCAAGGCTGTATATTGTTTAAGTGGTGCCGACTATAGGAATTGAACCCACAACCTACTGATTACAAGTCAGTTGCTCTACCAATTGAGCTAAGTCGGCATGATTTATGTGGTGCAGAGAAAGGGATTTGAACCCTCACGCGATCTCTCGCACTGCCGCCTGAAGACAGCGTGTCTGCCATTTCACCATCTCTGCGACTGAGTGTATTATACTAAAAATTCAAACAGTACGCAACAAAAAAATGTGACCTTTTTAACAGTCACATTTCGCATATATATCAATTAGATTCAATAAGATTTCCACATTCTTTTCCATTGACTGAATGGGAACATATTCAAAACGTCCATGCGCATTCTCATATCCCGCTGATAAGTTAGGACAAGGAAGTCCTCTATGAGATAAGGCTGAGCCATCGGTTCCTCCTCTAAATGGTTCTGTTTGAGGTGTTAATCCTACACTTTCAATGGCTTGTTTCAAATATGGAATCATAAATGGTACTTGATCAATCGCTTCTTTTAAATTACGATATTGAATTCTTTGTGTAATATTTACGGTACCTTGTCCATACTCTTTATTTAACATATCCACAATCATTTTTAATGTGTTATTACGTATATCAAACTGCAAGCTATCATGATCACGAACGTTGATTTCAATCTTGGCATATTCACAATCCCCATTAAAACTCACCACATGATAAAAGCCTTCTCTTCCTTGGGTATATTGTGGTTTTTCTAATGCCGGTAATTTATTTAAGAATGCATTTCCAATATCCACCGCATTTTTCATAATACCCTTTGCGGTAGCTGTATGTACTGAAATACCATGAATCTCAATCGTTGAAAGACTCGCATTAAATGTTTCATCCATATAATAACCCAAATGATCTCCATCTAGTGTATATGCGATTGGTGATTTAAAGCGTTCTAAATCTAAATCTTTAGCAAGTCCACTCACTTCTTCATCTGGCGTAAATGCGACAGAAATAAAATTATGTTTGATTTCTGGATGTTTCACTAAATACTCCAACAACGTCATGACAGCTGCAATACTTGCCTTGTCATCCCCTCCAAGTAGTGTTGTACCATCCGTTAAAATCAAATCCTGCCCAATATATTGTTTCAGATTTGGAAATACAGATGGTGACATAATAATGTTTTTTTCTTTATTTAAAACAATATCATTCCCATCATAATTTTCTAGTACCCAAGGCTTCACATCTTTACCACTCGCATCCGGAGCTGTATCCATATGTGTCACAAAACCAATAGCTCTTCCCGATTTCACATTGGCCTCAAGAGATTCATATACTACACATGTATCTTTATCATAATATACATTAGTAGCCCCAATTTTTTGAAGCTCTTCATAGATAACACTAGCTAAATCATGCTGACAAGATGTAGTAGGAACACTTGTACTATGTGGATTGGATTCTGTATTGATTCTTACGTAGCGCATCAATCTCTCTTTTACTTGTTCATAAAATTCTGTCATACGAATTCTCCTTTTTTGATTATTTTATTCTTATTCAAACAGAAATGAAAGACTCGAATTTAAAAAAAGGTACCTAAGAGAATGTAGGCACCAACTTAAGTCCATACTTTTTTATTTCTTATACATAATAAGTCCATTGAAATATCCATTTTCTTCAAATGAATAAGTTTGAATATATGAAAATTCTTTGAATAGTTTACCAAACTCAACACATTGTTCTTGTGACTCAAAAACAACTTTGATCACATCTTGTAGTTTAGTTGAACATCCTTGGATACTAAGAACACTATTTTCTTTAATTTTTTCAAAGATAATATCAAATAAACATAGATACAAATTAATTTGTTCGTCATATTTTATACTTGAAAAAATATCTGTTGGAAGATTCATTGAAAGTTTTATGTGTTTATTTTCTAATTTACTTTTACACTCATTTAAAACCACAGACATCGCTATATTATTCGAATATATCTGATTAAAGTTTTCCAATACAATTTTTTCTATTGTATCTATACTTTGTGCATATTCTGCCTGATCCCCAGATTTTTCGATTCTGTTTTTTAATGTCGTGATTTCATGAAGCAATGAATGCATAAAATTAAAATTTGATTTATAGTTTCTATCCATCATATCAAATTTTATAGCATTAAATTCATTCTCCATCTTTTCTAATTTCAGTTCTTCTTTAATCTGTAAATTGTGAATAAAGCCATATTGAATTAAAAATGAAATGAAGATTAGAATTGTTAAAAAGAAGAAAACATTCAAGAATATTTGATTCTTCTGTAGGATTTCACGATAATCTTTGTAGCATAAGGCAATCCCTAAAAGGAAAACAATCGGAATCAACACAATGTATGTAAACTTAATTGTATTCTTATCATGATAGAACTTTGACAATGTAAATCCTATTGTATACGAAATAATCTGTGTTGTTAAAATCACAATTAAATATGTAGATGAATGTACATCTATTGGTGCACTAACAACATTAAAAATTTCTAAAAGTAGAACCGACACTAATTCTGAAATCGCAAAAATAAAATAAGCAAAAATAAAGTAAATCAATTTTTTAGGTATTTTACCTTTATACATAAACATAATGTAACATAGATTCAAAAGTAGAATAATCCATCGACCATAAAATGTCATTCCATTTTGATTTAAATACCACTGAATTAAAACGACTATAATATATGCCGGCAAGACAAATTTATTGTTTTTGAATTCACTAAAAGACCTGATAAAAAGTGTTAAAAACAATAAATTTAAAGATACTGATATTAACATCATAATAATTTAAATAAAGATCTATAATAATTGTCAATAAAGGCCTTTTTATAAAATTTTGACAAAGGAATTTTCTCATTGTTCGATAAGAAAAGATCTCTTTCATCTTTACTAATACCAGAAATATATTTAAGATTTACCACATAACACTTGTAAGGTTGCGCAAAGCCATATTCTGTTAATTTTTCAATCCAATATTTCAAAGGGTAACTTGTTTTTATTTGTACTCCATTTAAAAAGTGAAGTACAGTTGCACGATTTAAAAATTCAACATAGAGAATCTTATCATAGTGGATTTTATATGGTGCAATTTTAGAATCATAGAACCCCATATATTTTTGAAATGTCGCACCTAGTACATTCTCCATTTCTTCATTAAATATATTTTCATCAATTGGTTTTAAAAAATATCGCTTGGCATCAATAGAATATCCATCAATTAAATACTGTGAGTATTTAGAAGTAATGATGATTATTAATTCCGGATAAACTTTTCTAAGCCTTTTAGAAAATTCAATTCCACTATTATTTCCGATTTCTACATCCAAAAATAATATGTCTACATTAGAAAAGGTATCCAAATTCTCATTTAATTTTAATTCAATATTAATCTTGTGATCGATATTACGTTTATTAAAATAATGGATGCATAACTTTTCAAGATCTTTAGAATCTTTTAAATCATCATCAATAATCAATACATTCAACATAACCCTTTCCCCCTAATCTGTATGAATGAACGTGCAGAAAGTTGCTTCAAAGAACAACAAAAATATAACTGAAAAAATAATATTAAACATATTTAACCGGAATTATTCATGAAAATGTTTAATTTTAATATTTGTTAAATCTCTTAATCCCTATGAGAAAGCAAAAGAAACTATATATTCGGAAGGTTAAAACTCTTTTGTATTAATTATACGTGTTATATTTGAAGAAGTCAGAGGATATTCCTTTTAATATCCTCTGACTTCTTAACATATAAATTATAAATTCTATGTACCAAAGTGATTCTTTATTTTAAAAGTTAGAAATTTTTATAAAAACCACCTGATTTTTTTTGCGTTACCTTTCTGAACTAAAAGCTTTTCTATTTGTTTTGCTTGTTCTGAATTTGGATCTATAGGAAAATTAACTAGACAATTTCCTTTTGTGACGATGCATAATTGATTATCAAGAAAAAAGTATTTTACCATATCTTCATATTTAAAATTTAAACTTCTTTTTTCTCCCTCAACTAGCCATTCGTCTTCTTCAAAAACAATTGCTTCTGGAAATTCATCTGTATCTCCATACATTATTCGTACTCTTTCAAAGGTATTTTTTACTCTTTTCTTTGTTATAATGATACAAACAATTTGAGAACAAATTAATAAGCTTGATATAACTATAAATAAGGCAAGAAGAATATCTTCGATACGTAAGGTTCCACAAAAGAATCCACAACAAAAAATGGTGATGGGAGTAAATATTAAAATGAAAATTAATAATATTTTATTAGTATAGAGTGAAACATTTTTTTTTAATACATTCTCTACCATATTTTTTGTCATAATATATTCTATTTTAATCATATTGAACCCCTCTCTTTTTTTTTCTACCACATCTCTATTGGTTTTGTATCTGAACTAAGTTGGTTTACACTATTTGGACAGTTGCTTTGCATTTCCTGATTCAAGGATTCATCTGTAATATCGATTGGATAAAGATAAATCATGTTTTCAGATATATATGCCGTATATTCCGCATCATAATCATAAACTGGAATCAAATCATAACAATTCTCAATACTTCTAGGTTGAAGGGTGACATTCACTTGCGATCCATACATTTTTTGCTCAGCCACATATGTACCAAGGATACCTGTATTCCCGTTTTTATCTAATTCTAAAAAGGTTTGAATTTGATATCCTTTGGCATTGATATCTGCATTACTGAAATACTGTATTGCATCTAATGATTCATTGTAGTTTGTATTTTCATCAAACTGTACATCTTTGAACAATTCAGGAAGATTTACAAAATCCGTCTTTGAATAATCTAAATCAAACTTCTCTTCAAATTCTTGAATCAAAGTTCTTTCTCTTTCCATCATTTCTTTTAAAAATGGTGTATCGTCAAATAGAACTGAACCGTCATTTTGAATTGTTATATCTCCTGAAGCTGTGATTGTGTCAAAATATAAAGGTCCATGATAGATAACATTCATATAATCCATAGAATACTTCTTATACTCTGTATCCGTCGATTGAATCGTTAGTTTTTCATTATTAATGGTTTGATCATCTTCGATTGTCTGCAGATCATAGATGTATGTGATTCCATCTTCTTGAAAACCATAAGAAACGGTGGCATTTTCTTCTATATTTTGAATAAATATTCTAGGATGATCTTTTACATTTTCCTCTACGGATATTTTCCATTTTCCTTCTTGATAATCCTTATAATCCAAAGCCTGTGCTGTTACATTCCAAAAATCTTCCGGTACTTGATTTTTTATTCCATTTATCAAATATAATACAAACAAAGAAAATACAATACCTATCACTACTATTATTAATATAATTGTCATTTTATTTTTCTTATTTCTTGATATTTTCCTCATGTCTTGCACACATCCTTGCACACATCTTTTATCCACAGTCTTAATGTATGGATTATTTATATTATATATTATATAGTCATTTTATAAAAATTTTATTCTTGATGAACAAAAGGTCATTTTTTTGAATAACACGTTAATAAAAGACATTGATTATACGTTTATTCTCAGAAAAATACAATAGATTAGGTATTGAAAAACTAGAAGACATTCAACTAATCAAATATGAAGTTTAACATTAGAAAAAGACATTGTAATTTAAAAACTATCCTCTTATTCATTTTTATGTCCTTTCATTCAAGGAGGTAGTGTCAAAAATCAACAGTCTACTTTTAATGACTGGATGCTCTTCTACACCTACCATCACAAACACAAATAATATTAAGGAGCATATTCTAAAAGATAATGTAGCTTATGATTCATTCTCTTCATATAGTGATTCAGATACAATTATTCGTTTGCCAAATGGAGAATATATACATGGAACAAAAGAAGTGAATGGAAAATATTATGATAGTGATCAAGATTCAGGAGCCATTCAGGCAAAAAAAGCTAAATATTATGCTTTACTAGCTATGGATGTAAATAACTATTTAACTGAAGAATTTGAGGGATTCAATGATTCAGATAAGGTTTTCTATAATAAGAAAAATGGTGGCTTCACAGATGCATCTACAGTCATGGATGAAAATGGTAACGAAAAAGACTTAGCCAATAATCCAAATTATGATTCTATGACAGTAAAAGAAGCAAAAGAAAAAGAATACAATCGTTTGATCCAAGAAGATGCTAAAGAAGAAAAGAAAAATCTGTCTTCTCCAGTAAGTGAATTAAACTCATTATTGCCAAAAACAGATTATATTTCACGAACGGTTTTCAACAAAAAGAATAAATATGCCATTCATTATTATGAAGTAGAAGAAAATGAATATTTTGACTACATAAAGAAAATAAAGGAGAAAGGTTTTGATTCCATGGATCCAAATTCTCCAGAAGAAACATTTTTAGGTGTTAACAGTGATAATATATTAGTCAATATACACTATGATGCAACAAATAAAACCCTTGATTTAGACATTCGAAGACAATAAGCTTTACTCACCAAAAGTCCAGACAACATTTGATTGTCTGGACTCTTTTTTGATGAAAGCAAAAAAAGACTGGAATTTTTCATCCAGCCTTTGACATTAGAATAATCCTACGATTTTACCATCTTCATCCACATCCATGTCTAATGCACTTGGATGTTTTGGAAGACCTGGCATTGTTAATACTTTACCTGTTAGAGCAACAATGAAGCCTGCACCTAAACTTGGGCGTAATTCACGAACTGTAATTCTAAATCCTGTAGGACGACCCATTACTTTACCATCATCTGATAATGACATTTGTGTTTTAGCCATACAAATTGGTAATTTATCCCATCCTAATTCATTGAACTTCGCAATTTGTGCTTGTGCTTCTTCTGTAAAATCAACACCATCTGCACCATATACTTTCTTGGCAATGGTTTCTACTTTTTCTTCAATTGACTTATCTAAATCATATAAAGGAGCATAGTTATTTTCTTGATCACATAACGCAACTACTTTATTGGCTAAATCAATAGCACCTTCTCCACCTTTTGCCCATACTTGAGATAATGACATTGGGTGGTTGTTTTCTTCGCACCATTTTTCTAATGCAGCTACTTCAGCTGGTGTATCTGTCGCAAATTCATTGATCGCAACAATGTATGGTAAACCAAATTGTTGTACGGTATCAATATGTTTTGCTAAGTTTTCACATCCTACAAGCATAGCCTCTACATTTTCTTCTTTTAAATCTTCTAAGGCAATTCCACCATGTTGTTTTAAGGCACGAATTGTCGCAACGATTACAACCGCATTTGGTTTAAGATTAGCCAATCGACACTTGATATCCAAGAATTTTTCAGCGCCTAAATCCGCACCAAATCCAGCTTCTGTAACTGTATAATCTGCAAGTTCTAGACATGCTTTTGTGGCAATGACAGAGTTACATCCATGCGCAATATTCGCAAATGGACCACCATGAATCAATACTGGATTATGTTCAAGTGTTTGAACAACGTTAGGCAATACAGCATCTTTCATAACCATAGCCAATGCGCCTTCTATACCCAAATCATGTACATATACAGGCTTATCATCATAAGTATATGCCACAAGCATTTTTCCAAATCTTTTCTTTAAATCCATTAAATCATCTGCCAAACATAAAGCTGCCATGATTTCACTTGCGACAGTAATATTAAATCCGTCTTTACGTTCAACTCCATTGGCTTTTGCACCACAACCAATGGTAATATTACGCAAAGTACGATCATTCATATCTAAACAACGTTTGAAAGTTACTTTTTCAGGATCAATATTCAATTCATTTCCCTGATGAATCACATTATCTAAACATGCACTAACTAAGTTATTAGCTGTTGTAATCGCATGCATATCTCCAGTAAAGTGAAGGTTGATATCTTCCATTGGTACAACTTGGGCATAGCCACCACCTGTAGCTCCACCTTTTAATCCAAATACTGGACCTAAACTTGGTTCACGTAAAGCCATCATCGTTTTCTTACCTAAACGATTTAAAGCATCACCTAAACCAACAGTTGTCGTACTCTTTCCTTCTCCAGCCTTAGTAGGATTAATGGCTGTAACTAATACTAATTTTCCATGAGGATTATTTTCAATGGATTTTAAATAATCAAAAGACAATTTAGCTTTATATTTTCCATAATGTTCCAAGCTATCTGCAGGAATTCCAATTTTTGCGGCAACCTTTTCAATTGGTTCCATGACACATTCTTGTGCAATTTCTAAATCTGTTTTAGCCATTTTACATATCCTTCTTTCCAATATCATTTCTGTGAAATAAATCTTTACATTGAATCTTTTCTAATTCTTTATATGTATGATCAAATGCAGTCTGTAAGTCATCTTCTAGAGTAACGACCATTAAAACACGGCCTCCATCTGTGACCAATCCTTCATCTGTCATTTTTGTTCCCATGTGGAAAACCAATCCATCTACATCGTCTACACCTGTAATCAAAGATCCTTTTGTAGAGCTTGCAGGATAGTTTGTACTTGCTAAAACAACACCGTGACTGACTTTATCTGTCCATTTTAGTTCAACTGGTTTATTATCCATTAAATCTAAAATAGCTTGGACAAAATCACTTTCTAAACGAGGCAAAATAACTTCGGCTTCTGGATCTCCAAAACGTGCATTAAATTCAATTGTTTTGATACCTTTTTCTGTCAACATCAATCCACCATATAAGAATCCAGTGAATGGAACACCTTCTTTAACCATAGCACTTGCCATTGGTTTCATAATTTCATCCATAGCTTCATCGATAATTTCAGAAGTAATCTTCTTAACTGGACTATAAGATCCCATACCACCTGTATTTGGGCCTTTATCTCCATCAAATACACACTTGTGATCTTGGGCTACTTCTAAAGGTACAACTGTTTCATTGTGTACTAGACAGATCAAAGAAAATTCAAATCCAAATAAACATTCTTCAATCACAACCGAATTATTTTCAATCGCAAAGGCAATGTCTAAGGCTTCCTTAGCCTGTTCTAACGTAGAAGCTACTGTAACACCTTTTCCAGCTTTTAAGCCATCTTCCTTAATAACAATAGGAGCTCCCTGTTCTTGTACATAAGTCCATGCAGATTCTAAATCATAGAATGTTTTATATGCAGCTGTTGGAATATTGTATTTTGCCATAATTTTCTTGGCAAAATCCTTACTTGATTCAACCTGAGTTGCTTTTTTGTCTGGCCCAAAAATCTTTAGGCCTTCTTTTTTAAACGCATCTACAACACCTAGAGCTAAAGTTGCCTCAGGACCTACGATGGTTAAATCTACATTTCTTTCTTTTGCCAAAGCGACAAGACCTTCTACATCATTGTCTTTCACATTGACACATTCTCCAATTTTTTCCATTCCAGGATTACCTGGAGCACAAATCAACTCATCACACAAAACTGAGCGTTTGCATGCATACGCAAGTGCGTGTTCACGTCCGCCCTTACCGATAACTAGTATTTTCATTGCGTTTTAATCTCCTTTTTCTTTACCATTCAATCATAACAGAAAAAAGCCCCTAATGGGTCTTTATTCACAATTTTTTTAACGGAAAAAAGGTAGAACATTATATTCTACCCCCTTTGTTTTCTAAACCTTTAAGAATTGTGCTACATCTAGCACGAAAATTGTGGCTCCACCAACAGTAACTTCCACAGGAAAACTTGCATAACGGCCAATGTCATAACTAGCTGTACTAGGTACAATTTCCGTTCGCTTACTTGAATATTCCTTGATGATATCTATAGCTGCTTCTACTTTTTCGTCTTCACAACCAATGATCAACGTTGTATTGCCTGCGCGAAGGAATCCACCAGTCGTTGCTAATTTAGTAACAGAAAAACCATTTTTATTTAGTGCATTACTTGCCACTGGACTATCGTCATTTGATAAAATTGCTAGGATAAGTTTCATAGTGCTTCCCCCACCTTTCTAAGGTTATTATATAAGAATTTATGCGCAACTACAACAAGAAAAAAGAACCATAATCTTTAGAACAATTTCTCTTATTTCATGTATAATAGATATAGAGTTTAAAAGGGGTTAATTATGTTTAGGGAATTTAATTTTTTGTGCACAAAAAAAGATTGGACCATATCTTTCGAGGGTCAACTATGACAAATAAAAAAAGGAAAGATACTTTCGGAAATGGCTTGATTGCTTTTTTATTTATATGCATGATATTTTTGATGGGTTATGCTTTTAAAAATCCTATATTATTATATTCTACAAATCCAGAAGTAGAGATCAATCATGAGTATGATCCAAAGACAAACATTCAACAAGTCTTCTATCATTCGGATTCTAGTGTTCAAGTTTCAAGTGATATCGATACTAAAAGAGTAGGTAATTATACAGTTACTTATCAAATAAAAGACTATAAAAAAACGTGTACAGTCTCAGTAAAAGATACGAAAGCGCCAAAGCTAAAAGTTAAAACGTACACCACCGATTTAAAAGAAGATGTGAAGCCCAATTCTTTTGTAGAAAGTGTTGAAGATGATTCAAAGGTTACCTTATCTTTTAAAAATAAAGTGATTAAAGATGAAAAACAAACAGTGACGATCATAGCTAAAGATGCATATGGAAATTGCACAATGAAAGATACGACACTTACGTTAAAAAAAGATACTGAAAAACCTGTTATTAGTACAGATCCAATTCATGTCTATACAGATTCAAAACCGAACTATAAATCTTATATTGAAGTAACGGATAACTTAGATTTAAATCCAAAGATCAAAATCGATTCTTCAAAAGTAAAGACAAAAAAAGAAGGCACTTATAAATTAACGGTTACGGCAACGGATCGTTCTGGCAATAAGGCTAAGAAAAAGATTAGTGTCGTTGTTGAGGAACCTACAAAAGTCGTTTATCTAACATTTGATGATGGTCCAAGTGAAAATACAGATAAAGTATTAAAGATACTAAAGAAATATGATGCGAAAGCTACATTCTTTGTGACTGGAAACAATCAAAAATATAATGATTCCATTCGAAAAGCAGAAAAACAAGGAAATACGATTGCACTTCATACATATACGCATGATTATGCGACCGTCTATTCATCTACAGAAGCATATTTTAATGATTTACAACAAATAAGTGATATGGTTAAACAAATCACAGGAAAAGCTCCAAAATATATTCGTTTCCCTGGTGGTTCAAGCAATATGGTTTCTGCCAACTACTCTCATGGTATTATGTCAAAACTTGATAGTATGGTACATGAAAGAGGTTATGAATATTTTGACTGGAACTGCTCAAGTGGGGATGCCGCTTCAAACAGCGTACCTGCTCAAACAATCGTCGATAACTCAACGAATTGTAACTACGATCAAATTATGTTGTTGTTCCACGACTCAAGTCCTAAAACTTCTACAGTTGAAGCTTTGCCAGCCATCATTGAAAACTATAAAAATCGTGGTTATGTATTTAAAGCAATCAGTGATGATACACCGATATTCCATCATGGAGTCAATAACTAAGTCAGCAATTTGCTGGCTTTTTTTATACAAAAAAATCGAAGGAATTAACCCTCGATTACTGCTTTGTAGTACTTTAATAGATCTTGCATCAATTCAATACTTTCTTCAACCTGATCTTCATTCATCACAACAACTTTTGTGTAGTTATGTAAAAGTATAGATCTAGAAACATTATATGTTTCTGCCAAATGATTGACCCAATCCTCTGCTTCTAAGCCTTGCTGCTTTGTAATAACACCTTCTGATATAATTACACCTTTTACGTCTGCAAACGATACGGGAACACTCCATTTGATAAGTCCAGCATGACATGCATACTTTTGCGGTTTATTTGATTTTAAAGCTCCTGTATAATTTTCAAATGTACATTCATCACATTGACGTACTGCAGATGAACTTGTTTTTAAACATTTACAAAAGAAATTCTTTTCCTTTGCACTGCTAATTTCTGTCTCGTCTTGCACGAAATAGCATCTTAATCCAGTAATATGGTAATACGCATCCATCACCTTTTGGATAGCTTCTTCAGGCAACATAATATAGCACCTCAAATCCTTTTCTTATCTTAATTAAATCACTTTCAGTGACTGATTTCAAGTGTATTGTAAGCCGTTTCAATCACTTTGGCCGCTTTTTTGTAAATTAAAACCAGATGTTTCCATCTGGTTTCTTGAACTATTAAATTCCTTTTATTTTATGAAATGCATGCTGTGCTGCAATGGCACCATCATTACATGCCGTAATAACCTGTCTTAAATTTTTGTCAATGACATCGCCTGCTGCATAAATTCCTGGAATTTTTGTTTGACGATCATCATCGACTAGAACATAGCCACGCTCATTTAATATACCTAAATCTTGTACGCAATCCGTATTTGGATCTTGTCCAACATAAGGGAAGATACCTGAACATTCTATAACTTGTTTTTCATGAGTATCCACATTTTCAAGTTCAATACCGGATACTTTTCCTTCCGAACTTAAAATTTGAACAGGAATATGCTTCTTAATGACATGAATCTTTGCGTTCTCTTCAATTTGTTTTTGAATATGTTCTTCAGCTCTAAATACGTCTCTTCGAATCACAATCGTAACACTGCGCGCAAGCCCGGCAAGATAAATCGATTCTTCTAATGCCGAGTTTCCTCCACCAATCACTACAACCTCTTTATCTCTAAAAAATGCACCGTCACAAACTGCACAGAAAGAAACACCATGTCCTAGATTTTCATTTTCCCCAGGAATATTCAATAAACGTTCCTTTGTTCCTGTCGCAAGAATGACAGCTTTCCCTTTCACAACATTCCCATCGTTTAAATATACATTTTTATTTTCATCGATTTTATTGACTTCACCATACGCATATTCAGCTTGAAAAGATGTTGCTTGTTCAAACATATCCATTGCCAACTGTGTACCTTCAATATCTTTTATACCTGGATAATTACTGATTTTATTTGTCTTAATCAATTTTCCACCTGGCGCTCCATTTTCTAATATCAAAGTTTTAAGTCCTGCCCTTGAACCATATAATGCTGCGCTTAAACCAGCAGGGCCGGCACCAACTATTACCAAATCGTATTGTCGCTCCATATGCGATCCTCCTTACATAATGATACTAACTGCATTAAATCATCGATGACCTTACATGGATGTGCTTTTTCTAAAGCTTCACGTTGTTTTTCATCTACACTAAACCCTACAGAATAGGCAGCCATATTTTTTGCGGCTACAATATCCGCAACATTATCACCAACATAAATACAATCGTCATGACTAGTATGTAATAAGTTGCATGCTTCAATCAAGCCAGATGCACTTGGCTTAGGTTCGGGCAAATTTTCTTTTCCCAATACAACCTTGAAATAGCCATCTAAACCAGCTTGTTTTAGTCCTCTTTTCACCACTTCAATACGCTTATTTGATACTACCGCACACTGTATATTTTGTTCTTTTAACCCCTCTAACATTTCTTTGGCATGAGGCACTTCCTTTAACAGATTTTTATGCAAAGATTTATTGATTACTTGATAACGATCAATAATACTTTCTACCTGATCTTCTGGGAAATACTTTGAAAAAGTTACTTCTAGCGTTGGTCCAAAGAATGAATATAGTTCTTCATTTGATAATTCATAATCGGGTTTTAATTCTTTAAAAACTCTTCTAAATGTTTCAAAAACTAATTGTTGTGAATCAATCAGCGTTCCATCCAAGTCAAACAAAACAATCGGTTTATTTTTCCAGTGAAAAGCTTTATGAAATACGCCCATTAAGCCAAGACAACCAACAACCATTAAAGCTAAAGATACAAGTTGAGCTGTACGAAGGCCAAATACCATTAAAGAATCGGTTCGCATTCCTTCAACCACAAAACGTGTAATTCCATACCATACCATATACATAAATCCGCAGTCCCCGCGTCTTTTATACCAATGCTTACGGAAAATAAGTGTGATAAACAAGAATCCTAATAGATTACATACACTTTCAAATAAGAAAGTAGGCATACGATAGGCTCCATCAATAAACATTTGATTTTTAATAAACACTGGATAATGCGCAAAGAAACTCTCAGATACAATCCCACCATAGGCTTCTTGATTCATAAAGTTTCCCCAACGCCCAAAGGCTTGTGCCAATAACACAGTTGGCATAATCAAATCAAACATTCTAAGAAATGAAATGTGGCGTTTCTTAAAGAAGAATAAACTAAAAATAGTTCCTGCAATCAAGCCTCCATGTATGGCCAAACCACCGTTCCAAATGGCTACAATTTCATTTAGGTGTGAAGAATAATAATTCCATTCAAAAATAACATACCATGCTCGAGCTCCCAAAATTCCAATAAACAACATAGGAACTACATAATCATCTAGAACTTCAGGTGCATATCCCCATTTTTTCATTGTTCTTTGACATAGTAAATAAGCACATAATGCGCCTGTTAAAATTAAAACGGCATACCAAGCAATTTCTAAAGATCCAAAAGAAACAAAAATTCTAGTGTTCGGAAACAGATGCATCGAATTCCTCCTTCTTATTCTCGGATATTTGCGATAGTACTCGCTCTTCAAATTCTTTAGCTGAATCTAAGCCATCTTTCAACAATAAGAAGTTTGTCACAGCCGTTTCAATAACAGATGACATTGGTCGTCCTTGAGAAACCGGAATAGTCATCTTTAAAATTTTGATTCCTAAAATCTCATTGTATTCTTTTTCTTCAATTCCAACTCGATCATATTCATAAGAATCATTAAATGGCTCTAAATCGATTTGAAATTCAATTTGTGTTTCATGGGCAACAGCTCCTACTCCATACATGCGAGAAACATTAATAATTCCAACACCTCTTAGTTCCATGAACCCTTCTAACATAGGTGTCGTTCTTCCTACCAAATCATCGTGTATTTTGTAACAATCAATACGATCATCACCGACTAATTGATGGCCTCGTTTGATAAGTTCCAAGGCAATTTCGCTTTTTCCCATACCACTTCGACCGGTAATCAATACACCAACACCAAATACACGCACTAACTCTCCATGAATGACTACAGATTCTGCAAGACATTCATCCAAATAGTTTGTGATACTAACGATTGCGTGTGATGTTTGATATTCTGTTTTAAACACAGGAAAATTTTTACGTTGTGCTATCTCTTTTAAAACAGGAGGGCACTCATGCCCATGTGCAACCACAATACATGGTGTACTATCTCCTGTCAAAAATTCAAAAGAACGACGCTGAGAAATTTCATCCATCTGCTCTTCGATATATCCTATTTCTTTATCTCCAAGTACGACAAGACGTTTTGTTTGTGTGTCTGGAAAATATCCGGCTAATTCTAATCCAGGGCGGTTTGTATCTGCCAAAGTTAATGGACGATTTAATGAGTCTGAATCCCCAGTTACAATAGTCCACATGAATTTTTTAGCTAAATCACGAACAATTACTTTTGCCATGGTCTCCTCCTTTTTCTAACATTGGTTTTAAATATTGACCTGTATAACTCTCTTTACATGCAGCAACCTTTTCTGGAGTTCCCGTACAAATCACAGTTCCTCCTCCTTGTCCACCTTCAGGTCCCATATCTATAATTTGATCTGCACATTTGATCACATCCAAATTGTGCTCTATAACTAATACTGTATCACCGTGTTCTACAAGACGTTGTAGAACATCAATCAATTTCTTTACATCATCACTATGCAAACCTGTTGTTGGTTCATCAAGCACAAATAATGTTTTTCCTGTTGCCTTCTTTTGAAGTTCACTTGCCAGTTTAACACGTTGTGCTTCACCACCAGATAAAGTCGTAGCACTTTGACCTAACTTAATATAAGAAAGTCCTACATCGTTTAATGTTTGTAGTTTATGTTTGATTTTTGAAACATTGCTGAAGAATTCCAAGGCTTCTTCAACCGTCATATCCAATACATCCGCAATCGTCTTACCTTTATACTGAACTTGTAATGTTTCTTCATTGTAACGCTTTCCACCACATTGATCACAAGGTACATAAACATCTGGTAAAAAGTGCATAGAAATACGTAAAATTCCATCGCCTTGACAGGCTTCACAACGTCCACCTTTCACATTGAATGAAAAGCGTCCTTTATCATAACCTAACATTTTAGCTTCTTTTGTCTGCGCAAATAAATCACGAATATCATCGAATACACCTGTATATGTAGCAGGATTTGAACGTGGCGTTCTACCGATTGGATCTTGTCCTATTTCAACAATTTTATCAATATTTTCGATTCCTTGAATTTCTTTACATACCCCTGGCTTAATTCTTAATCGCCCTAGTGCATGTTGTAAACCATGTGTTAACACTTCTGTAACTAATGACGATTTCCCACTTCCTGAAACACCAGTCACAACAGTAAATGTACCAAGTTTAATAGTTACATTCACATTTTTTAAGTTGTTTTGACTCGCTTTCACAATCTTTAGTTTCTTGCCATTTCCTTTGCGACGTATTGTCGGCACTTCAATTCTTTTACGTCCACTTAAAT
Source organism: Holdemanella sp. DFI.5.55 (assembly GCF_020593575.1). NCBI lineage: Bacteria > Bacillati > Bacillota > Erysipelotrichia > Erysipelotrichales > Erysipelotrichaceae > Holdemanella > Holdemanella sp. DFI.5.55. The sequence goes on along the minus strand of NZ_JAJDMK010000020.1, from coordinate 1,828 downwards.
AAGCTCCCGTAATTGAGTTTTCGTTCTGCATAATTTCTTCCGGTGTTCCCACCGCAACAATTTGTCCGCCATGCACACCGGCACCAGGTCCTACATCCACAATATAGTCACTTGCTCGCATTGTGTCTTCATCATGTTCAACCACAATTAATGTATTGCCTAAATCACGCATATCTTTTAACGCACCAATCAAACGATCATTGTCTCTTTGGTGTAAACCAATACTTGGTTCATCCAAAACATACATAACACCCGTTAAGCGGGATCCAATCTGTGTCGCCAAGCGAATACGTTGCGCTTCTCCACCTGATAAAGTGGATGCTAAACGATCAAGAGTTAAATAACTAAGTCCAACATGATTTAAAAATGAAAGACGGTTTTTAATTTCTTTGACCACTAACTCTGCAATCTTAGCTTGTGTTGGCGTTAATTCTAACTGATCCATAAAATCGATGGCTTCACTAATACTCATTTGCGTCCATTCATAAATGTTTTTTCCACCAACAAGTACAGATAGTGCCTGTTTATTTAATCGTGCTCCATGACATTTCGGACATTGAGCATCTGCCAAGAAAGAACCGTACCATTCTCGAGACATCGTTGAAGTAGTTTCCATATATCTACGTTCAATCATAGGGCAAACACCTTCAATGCATTCTAGCTTTGTTGAGACGATTCCCGAACGAGAATTCAACTGGTATGCGATTGGTACATCTGAACCATATAATAAATAGTTAAGCTTCTTCTTAGGTAAATCCTTGATAGGTGTATCCATGTCTATTTCATAATATTTAATAAGCGCATGAATTCTCTGCCATTCTAGATTTTCTGTATTTACAATATTTTTATAATAATGAATGCCTCCTTGGGCAATTGATTTGGTATCGTCCGGAATCAACAAAGATAGATCTACTTTCTGTGTAATACCTAGTCCTTTACATTCTGGACAAGCTCCGAAAGGCGCATTAAATGAAAATAATTTAGGTTCTAGTTTAGGTACAGAAAAACCACACACTTTACATGCATAATTGCTTGAAAATAATGTTTCAGAATCATTCGTTAGTAAAATAGCTAAACCATCGCTTAATTTGAGTGCAGTTTCTAATGAATCATGAAAACGCGAACGATCATCACTCTTTACAATGCGATCAACAACAACATCAATTGAATGTTTCTTGTTCTTATCTAAAGGTTCAAGTTCTTCAAGATACTTAATTTCTCCATCAATACGAACACGAATATAGCCTTCTTTCATTAAATTTTCTAAAAGATCTTTATGTGATCCCTTTTTACCTTGAATAACAGGACTCAAAATTGTACATCTAGTTTTATCAGGTAGTTCCATGATCTTATCAATCATTTCCTTAATAGTATTTCCAGTAATAGGAATATGGTGATCAGGACAATAAGGGACACCTATACGTGCATATAATAAACGTAGATAATCATAAATTTCGGTAACTGTTCCTACAGTTGAACGTGGATTATTAGATGTAGTTTTTTGATCAATTGCGATGGCTGGTGATAATCCATCGATTTGATCGACATCAGGTTTTTCGCTATTGCCAAGAAATTGTCTAGCGTATGCGGATAGAGATTCCATATATCGACGTTGTCCTTCAGCATAAATGGTATCGAAGGCTAGGGACGTTTTTCCACTTCCAGAAACGCCTGTCATAATGACTAATTTATCTTTGGGTAGTTTTAAACTTATATTTTTAAGGTTGTTTTCACGAGCACCTTGTATTGTTATGTACTTTTGGTCCATAATAAACCTCCTCATATAATATGTAGCGTAATCAGTTCAACACATTGTTGTTAAATAGAT
>NZ_JAJDMK010000002.1:0-107371 GCF_020593575.1 Holdemanella sp. DFI.5.55 | reverse complement strand
AATATTTTGAAGTTCTTGTCATAAGTGTAGTCTCTCTTTCGTTTACACCTATACAATAAGTCTTAAATAGAGATCATTAATGTCAGTTATATTAACAAGTCACCAATATATCTGTTAAAACAAATATTTACTCTTATTTCTTTGTATATTCTCACTTGTACTTCCAATAGGATGTGAAGTTAAGGAACAAAAACAAGTTGTCGTTGTTTATCAAGAATACCATTTTCGTAATGAAGATTTGTTAGAGTCTCACTATGAAAAACATGGAAAAGAAATGGGATTTGTATCCAGTGAAGAATATGAAATGGCTGCAAGTGATGCAGTCAATAATCCAGAGTCCTTACATAAAACCGAAAAGGAAGATGGGGATGATGTGTACTATAAAGAGGATACCAACGAATTTGTGATTGTATCCACGGATAGGTATATTCGAAGCAATTTTAATCCAGATTTTGGTAAGAAATGTTTTGATCGACAATAAGAAAGGACCGAATATCAGATCTATAATCTGAAAATTCGGTCCTTTTATATGATTTTATGCAGGAATTCTTTTATTTAAAATACGAACCAAAACAGGAATGACAATCAGTTGAATGACGATACCTGGAAGACAAGTAATAAAACTAGCACTCATAAATACAGATAAAGTATAGCCTTGTGTACTAAGAATACATGTATTGACTAAACCGTTCATGATTCTTCCTGCAAGCATCGCAATAATCAAACTCATATATAATTTTGTCATTTCATTTTTAACAGGAATATAATTTGCACACAAACCAGTAACTAAACCATATACAGCTAATTCAACCATCATTTGTGGCAAAATCATTGCAGGTGGCATACCTGTTGTTACGCTTGAAATGAAAGGTGTTAAAATTCCACATGCCAAACCATATGGCCATCCACAAAATAGTCCGCAAACCAATACTGGAATGTGCATTGGTAAGAATATGCTTCCAGCATTTGGGATAACATGAAATGCCATAGGAAGCAATACACCTAAAGCGATGCATAAAGCGCATGATACTAGTTTTCTTGTGATACTATTCATCGTTAAATACCTCTTCTTCTAAAAATACTTGGTAAGGATGTATGGACATATCAATACTTAACATTGTACATATTGTTTTAAGAAATCTACATCTAAAATTAATATTTTTTGATTCACAATTTTAATGATGCCTTCCTCTTTTAATTTACAGATAATTCGACTCACGCTATTACGAGTGGAGATTCCACAAAATCCTGCAATATCATCATTTGTGATTTGAAAATCAATAAGAGTACCTGCCTCTACTTTTCGACCAAATAAATCAATCAATTGATATAAGAAGGAGCATATTGCACCTGTTTTTCCATTCATCATCATGATTTGTTGGCGAAAAATAGCTTCAGACAATTTTTCTCTATAATAAGAATTGACATAATCCTGTAGCTCTTTATCTTGACTCACATAATCCCAAAATAAAACTCTAGGAATACGATAAAATGTTGCCACATCACTTTCAATACGAACATTGAATGGTGCGGATGTATATTGACTTACTTGATCTCTTAATAAAGATAGTATGTCTGGGGTATTGATGTAAGAAATGTTGAATTCACGACCATCTGGTAAAATGACACTTGTCTTGACGACACCATCTTTTAATACATAAGTATCTTGTTGTTCAAGTCCATAATACGTTAAATAGGTATGTTTCTTTTTCTTGATGGTTGCTACATTTTTTTCTTTTAAAAAGTTTAATAAGTACTCATTGTCCATATTCGCACTCCTTTACCGGTTTTGAATTATAACAATACTCTAAATTTCGCGAAACAACAAACGTTAACAACGGATGGTGTTTCGCGATTGAATGTTTCGGATTATATTAATCCCTGGAAAAAAAGGAGAGATAAAAATGTTTGAAATGAATGTGCCTTATGATAAAGGTCAAATGAAAATCAAATTAGAAGATAAGAATTTAGCTGGTGTTTTAGAGGGAAGACAAAGTGATTATAAAACTACACTTTCAGAAAATGAAATTGTGGAACAATCTTTGAATCATCCCATTGGTTCAAAAAGCTTAGAAGAACTTGCGAAAGGCAAGAAAAATGTGGTCATTATTAGTTCAGATCACACGCGTCCAGTGCCTTCAAGAATTATTACCCCTATTCTTTTAAGAAGAATTCGTAGTGTGTCACCCGATGCACGTATTCGTATTTTAGTTGCGACAGGATTCCATAGAGAAAGTACGCATGAAGAGCTTGTGGCTAAATATGGAGAAGACATTGTAAAAAATGAAGAAATTGTTATGCACGTATCTACAGATGATTCTTCGATGGTAAAAATTGGACAGTTACCAAGTGGAGGAGACTGCATTATCAACAAGGTTGCAGCGGAAGCTGATTTATTGATTTCTGAAGGCTTTATTGAAGCACACTTCTTTGCAGGATTCTCTGGAGGAAGAAAATCTGTGTTGCCAGGCATTGCATCTTATAAAACAATCATGGCAAATCACAGTGGTGAATTTATCAATGATAAAATGTCACGTCCAGGTAATTTGCAGCACAATTTGATTCATGAAGATATGGTGTATGCGGCAAGAACGGCCAAACTAGCCTTTATTGTCAATGTTGTATTAAATGGAAATCATGAAATTATTGGTTCTTTTGCGGGAGATATGGAAAAAGCTCATGAAAAAGGTTGTGATTTTGTTCGTTCTTTGGCAAGTGTAAATAAAGTAGATTGTGATATCGCAATCAGTACGAATGGTGGATATCCTTTGGATCAAAATATTTATCAGGCAATCAAAGGAATGACAGCTGCTGAAGCTACATTAAATCCAGATGGCATTATCATCATGATTGCAGGATGTCGTGATGGACATGGAGGTATTGGATTCTATCATAATATTGCAGATGTGAAAGATCCAGAAGAATTTGAACAAAAAGCCATTCATACTCCACGTTTAGAAACCGTTCCAGATCAATGGACATCACAAATCTGTGCGCGTATTTTAGCACATCACAAAGTGATCTTGGTTTCCGATTTAGTAGATCCACAACTTGTGAAAGATATGCATATGGATTTAGCTACAAGCGTAGATGAAGCGCTACAAAAAGCGTTTGAAATAAAAGGAAAAGATGCCAAGGTTGCCGTCATTCCTGATGGCTTGGGTGTCGTTGTAAATATTTAAGGAAGGAAATTTGAATTTATGTTACATAATTTAATTGCGGAATTTTTATCAACAGGACTTATGATTTTATTTGGTGTCGGAGTACACTGCGATGAAGTTTTGACAAACACAAAATATCACGGAAGTGGACACATCTTTGCGATCACAACATGGGCCTTTGGCATCAGTGTTTGTCTATATATTTTTGGTGGAGTCTGTATGAATCCTGCCATGGTACTTGCACAATGTGCTTTAGGTATGCTTCCATGGACTAGTTTTATTCCATACGTTGTTGCCGAATTTTTAGGTGCTCTTGTTGGAGCTTTGATTTGTTTTGTGATGTATAAAGATCATTTTACAGAAAGCGAAGGAAATGTGAACCCAATCGCCATTCGTAATATTTTCTCTACCAATCCAAACTGCAGAAATCTACCTCGAAACTTCTTTGTCGAAACAATCGCTACAACTATTTTCTTGAGTGCCATTTTAGCTGTTGCTACCAAATATGAAACACAACTACCAATTGGCGTAGGCCTTATTGTATGGGCAGTAGGTATGGGTCTTGGAGGAACAACTGGATTTGCGATGAATCAAGCTCGTGATTTAGGACCTCGTTTGGCATTCCAATTATTACCAATTAAAAATAAAGCCAATAATGATTGGCAATATGGACTATTAGTTCCAGGAATTGCTCCTTTTGTAGGTGCATTACTTGCTGCTTTGTTCTGCCATTTGTTTTTAGGTATCTAATATTAGAAAAGACAGATATTCAAAATCAAAATGAATATCTGTCTTCTTTTATATTTTTCTTTGTGATTTTAAATCATATAGGGCAATACCTAAACAGAAGATTTCAGAGACTGTACAACTGATCCAAATTCCATTTTCCTTAAATAATGTTGTACAAACAAATAGGGATAATAAGACAAAGAGAATGCCACGAGAAATCGAAAGCACAAAGGCTTTTCTTGGCTCTTCTAAAGCGACCATGTAGCCGCTTGTGATCACGACATGTCCCATAATCAAGAAGACATAGCTAAATTGACGTAATGCTAAAATGGTATTAAAGTAGTTTTCTGTATTTACTGGAATAAAAGCAGCCGTGATATTTGGTGCAAACACTTCTACAATTAAGAATAATAAAACTCCAGCACAAGAGACTAAAATACGTGCATATTTATGAAAAGTTGAAACGGATTTTTTATCGTTTCGACCATAGTAATAACTAACTAAAGGCTGTGTTCCTTGACTGGTTCCAACCATCACCATCAATACAAGATTATAAATATACATCAAGACAGTAAAAGTAACTAATCCATCCGTACCAAGTAATTGGTTGATGCGATAATTAAATACTGTAATCATTATGCCTGGAGAAATTTCAGAAATACAATCGGGAAGGCCTAAAGATAAAATTCTAGAATATTCATGCCAAGGATAGTTTGCCTTCACAAAATGGAAATGTGATTTATGACTAAACGCAAAATGATAAAAGAAGAAGCAGAAAGTCACAAGTTGAGATAAACCTGTAGCTAAGGCAGCACCACCAATCCCCATGTTAAAAGTTCCCATAAATAAAGGGTCAAGAATTAAGTTTGTGCCAGCTCCTAGGCAAATACCCATTATGGATTTTTGGGGGAAGCCATCGGCCTTTAAAAGGACTTCGAAACAATAGGATACAATGTAAAAGAAGGAGAAGCAGGATAATACTTTGATGTATGTATCTGCATAAAAAAACACATCTTCGTTTGCACCTAAAAATTCTGTAATGTGATGTGAGTTTATAAAAGATAAAATTGCAATACATAAAGCTATACATGAAATTGTGATGGTATTCATTGTGAATACTTCATGCATTTTTCTTTCTTCATTCGCACCTCGATAAATGGACATCACTGTACTTGATCCAATCGCAAATAAGACTCCAATGGAGAAAATGGTTGTGACATATGGACTTGCCACGTTTATGGAGGCTAATGCCGTATCGCCTTCATAGTGGGCAACGAATATACCGTCAACTAAGGTATATAGATTAAAGATAACCATCGAACATATGGATGGTATGACAAATTTAAGATATTGTTTCAACATAAAATCACCAAGTTAAGTGTAAACCTTGGTATAATACTAAGGTCAAGGGTGGCTACATGAAAAAATATTATAAAATCAATGAAATCGCAAAATTATACAATATTAAAACAGACTCTTTAAGATATTATGAAGAAGTAGGTTTAATTTGTCCAATACGATCAAAATCAAATTATCGATTATACACACTGAATGATATCTATATTTTAAATATTATTCGAGATTGTTTAAAATTAGGGTATGATACGCATCAAATCAAAGAATACTTAGATAATCGTAGTGTGAATAATACAATTGTGTTTTTAAAAGAAGAAGAAAGATTGATTCAAAGACAGATTCAAGAATTGAATACAACCCTAAGTTCCATTCAAACGCGAATTGAAGATTTGAATCGTACCCAGTATATTGAATTTGATACATGTAAGATTGAAGTATATCCAAAAAGATATTGTCGGTATTTAAAAGAAAAAATTGATCAAGATGAAAAAATTGACTTTTTATTGACGAAACTAAGTGAATCGATGGAAGAAGATATTTCTGTATTAGGAAATATGGATTCAGGCAGTGTTGTTGAATATAAAAATAATGAGTATGTGTATACAAGTGTATTTATTTTAACTCAAGAAGAAAAACATGACTTTATTCTAGATGAAGGTATGTATTGTACATATACTTATTCAGGGGAATATGATCGAACGAATCAATTGTTTAATAAAATGCAAGATTGGATTAAAGAACACAATTATACAGTTGATGGTCCATTCTTAGAATTTTTATTGATTGATATTCATGAAACAAAAAAAGTGGAGGAGTATATTACCTCCATCCACATTAAGGTTAAACCAAGATGATGAATCCAGATTCAATAGGTTTATATTCTTCGACATCTATTGAATCATAGTATAGATCTCCATTTGAGTCTAATACTAGAATTCGATGATTTTCACAAATAGTTGGTAAGACTTCTAAAGTGTTGTTGATTTTGTAGACTTTATTTTCTTTTTCAAACAATTGAGAATTATATGGTTCGATATCATCTTCACAAATATAGGTGTAGCTTGCACAATATAATTTACCATTTTCAAAGTAAGGCTCAATACGATCTCTAGAACCGTTACAAGGCGTATTTAAATAGCTTTGTGCATGCGTATCATCGATTACTTCAATTGGAAATTCAGATACGACGGATTCGGATTTATTGCCATGTACAATCAATGACATTGTATCTTCTGTTCTGTTAAATTCAACACTGCATAACATTTGGTTTGTGACAATATCATAGTAAGTTGTATCACACACAATATATTTTTTGTTTAATCTGGATTTCCAGACTGAGTTTAGTTCTTGTTTTTTTGCTTTTTGTGCAAACGCAACCGTACGATTTCTTGTTGTCTTTAAAAGATAGTCTTCTTCAAAGAAGATTTGATTTCCTTTTTCATTTGTCCATTTACCATCTGCATAATCCAACAAATCACTCATGACCCAGCCTTTTTCCGTTTTATCTTGCACAACCATACTTGATTTTATGGTTGTGATTTTTTGTAAGCCAAAGGCATGGGCATAAATTTCTGAATAATCTGGATATGTATTTGGTTCTAAATAGGTATTGAATAAGCGCATTAAAGTTGTAGGAACATCGAGTCCGCAATCATGTGTTTCACTTAATGCTAATACGGCATTGTATTTAGGAACAATGATCAGTCTTGAACTAAAGAACATACTGTTTCCACCTTTGGCTAAAACGCCGTCACCAAAATCATAGTCTGGATCATGGTGTCTGACTAAGTCCCAACCTAAGCCAAAATCAATGGCGCCTAGATCCGATTCTAGAAATGTAGTGCCCCAAGATTTAGCCATTAAAGCTTTTGACTTTTCACTAATAATAGAATTAGGCTCTAGAAATATTTGTCCAAATTTACATAAATCAATCATAGAAGTGGTGATGCCACCAGCTCCTTGAATTGGGAAGTATTCTTTTGGTTTCTTACCTTCAGAAACTAAAGGATAATCTGAATTGATTATATATGTCGTATTGGTGCTATTTGCGTCAATCTTTTCTGTAATATATTTTCTTAAGACATCTTCATAAGGCATATTACGAACTTTTGAAACGACCATTTCAGCTAATGTGAATCCATCATTACAATAGGTACTGTAAGTTCCTGGATCTGCTTTTAAGGTGCTGTTTGATAAATAGTTTAATACTTCGCTATAGTAGTTAAACTTAGAAGTGGTACTCACACTAAAATGTTTCCATTGTGTCCCTGGAAGTCCACTCGAATGATCTAGGCACATGCGTACTGTAATATCTTTGTATCTTTCATCTTTCATTGTAAATTGAGGAAGAATATCTGCAACTTTATCTTCAAGTTGAATCAATCCTTCATCCACTAACTGCATAACACATACGGTACAATAGATTTTAGATATCGAACATACATTAAATGTACAATCCGTCGTGATGGATTGATTGTTGATTTTGTCGATGACACCAATCGCATCGGCACAGACAATTTTTCCATCCTGCATAAAGGCATAGCTACAAGCTGTATAGTCTGGTTTTACCATAGCTTTTAATAATTGAGTAACTTGATTTTCCATATGATTTCTCCTTTATAAAAGAAAATGAGAAGTTAATCTGCAACTGCATCAATCAAAATGCTGTGATAGGCATTCACAATATCGTCAACCGTTTCTTCAATATTCGTATTGTTGACAGCTACATAAGCAGCATATTTTTGATACAATGGGTATCTTTCTTTATGCATTTGTTGAAGGGCTAGTTTAGAACTCGATAGTGGTCTATTTGGATCGGAGCTGATTAATTTATCAACATCACGATCAATGAAAATTGTGATTCCATTTAAACGCAAGAAGTCCATATTGACTTTATGTTTAATGGTACCACCACCGGTCGCAATGATTTTATTGTTCATCTTGCTTGCTTCAATCGCAACTTCTGTTTCAATGGCTCTAAATCCTGCTTCACCAGATTCCTGGAAGATTTCAGGAATGCTTTTTCCAGCTTTGGCGATGATCATATCATCTAAGTCGAAGAATTCTTTTCCAAGCTTTTCTTCAAGCATTTTACCAATTGTTGTTTTCCCTGCACTTGGCATACCAATTAATACGATGTTACAACGATCTTTCAACATTTCTTTTTTGATTTCATCAATGATTGAATCATCAAAAGACATGTTCTCGAAAATTTCAAATGTATATTTGGCTTGTGCAATCAACATTTCCAAACCAATTACACGTTTGATGTCGGCTTCTTGAGCTTCAAAACATAAACGCGTAAGAATTGGGTTGTATACAACATCTAATACACATTCTAATTTATGGAACCAGCTTACATCAATTGGTGCATTCGTAATATTTGGATACATACCAACTGGACTTGTATTGACGACAATATCTGCATCTAAATGTGATGTGTACATTTCATCATATCCAATGGCACCACGATCTGAGCTTCTCGAAACAATCACAATGGCTTTTGCGTTTTCATGTTCGCAAACGGCTTTAACAGCAGCACATGCACCACCGTTACCAATAATCAAGACTTTTTTGCCTTCCATATGTACGTTGTGGGCTTTAACCATATATAAGAATCCACCAAAGTCTGTATTGTACCCTTTTAATTTGCCATCTACATTGATGATTGTATTGACAGCACCAATGGCTTTAGCACTCTCATCCATTTCATCTAAATAAGGAATGACATCCTTTTTATATGGAATAGTCACATTGATTCCTGTGAAATCTTTCTTTTCCATAAATTCTTTGAATTCTTCTTTATCTAATTCCACCAATTGGTAGTCATAATCTTTTACGTTCTCAATCTCTGCAATTCTTGTCTGAATTTGTTTGGAGAAACTATGCCCCAAGTGCTCACCTATCAATCCGTATTTCATATCATTTCCTCTTTTCTAGAACAGCTCTTTAAATGTTAAAAAAAGCATTTCGAAGAAGAAATGCTTTTTGAATGCCCTGAAACTTAAAAATAACCATCGTATACATATGGCTTTTCTCAGGGCTATTTAAAGTAAAAGTAATAATGTCTTGAAGTGTTCATATGCATAGGATACACCATTTTTTTGTAAGTGGCAACCCTAAAATGAAAATAAATGTAAAAAATCAGAAAGTTGTTTCAAAGTGTATAATAAAAGTGGTGGTTATTATGAATGTTGGATTTGCGGCATGTATTATTTTGGCAGTATTCTTTCTTATTTTAGGAATAATGTTTGCGTTGCTGAAAGAAAAAGGGGCACAATTTGTTTCTGGATTTCGTATACTAAATCATCCGGAAAAATATGATAAAGCTAATATTTCTAGAGATATGCGTAATCAATGCTTCATCTATTTTGTGATTCTAAGTATTGGGGCTATCCTATCTTATTTTCTAAGTGCATATATCGCATTGACAGCTCTTCTTGTTTGGTTAATAATATTCTTTCATAATTTTAATTTGGATGCCGAAAAGGCATTTGAAAAATATTTGATTCATTAAAGTATGTAAAGAGCTTTTAAGTCTTATATATGATTCAATATAAGTGTTGACCGAAAGAATGAAAATTTATATAATCGTTCTAAATTAAACGATTTAGGAGGGCATACTTATGTTTCATGTAAAGAAAAGAACTCTTTTGTTAATAGCAGGAATTGTATGGTTGATTGCAGGATTTAATGTCGCACGACTTGGTGTACTATCGTATCGTGTAATTGAATCGAAATGGTATTTATATATTTTAACAATTGTTGTGTTCTGTGCATTTGGAATGATGTTTTTCAAGATGAGTCAGAAACACACAAAGCGAATTATGGGATATGAAGCAACACGTCCATTCTGGCACTTCTTTGATTTAAAAGCCTACATGATCATGGCTTGTATGATGGGTGGAGGAATTGGATTTAGAGCAGCAGGTATCTTTCCAGATATCTTTATTGCCTTTTTCTATTCAGGACTTGGCTGTGCATTAGCCTTAGCAGGTGTTACTTTTTTAAGAAACTATATTCAATATGAAAACTTATTATTAGATTAAAAGAAAAGATTTATGTCTTTTTCTTAATCGAATATAATATTTATGGCAAAAACGTACTTTGTAAACTTGAAATTGTTGACGTTTTTGCCTTTTATTATACTTAAAAGGATAGGATTATGAAGGATATCGCAATTTAACGTAAAAACTTTACATTTAACGTTACTAAAGTTAAAATTGAAATGATAGAGTTAAAAAGGAGGCTGCGATAACATGAAAACAGATGTATTTGGATTGACAATAAATTATAAGTCATGGGATAAAAAACAAGCGTTACCACTTTATGTAGCTGGTAATTATGAGATTGATGAAGCTATTGTTTCAAATAATCGATTTATCGTGATGAGACCCATTGGTGATTTGCCAACACTTCCGGCTATGAAAAAGCATATAGAAAAGATTCAAAAAATTGATGATGTACCTGTCGCATTTTATTTAAAAAATTTGTCTGATTTTAGAAGAAAAGGAATGTTAGAAAGTAATATACCTTTTATGACAGAAAAACAAGTATTTCTTCCTTTTATTGGGACACTGTTAATGGAAGAGAAAAATAATGCATTGTATAAAGAAAAATTTATGTTTTCTACACAACAATTGTTTTTGATGTATTTATATAATAGACAAAATAAATTGTATGTCGCAAATGTTGGAAAGAAGCTTCCTTATTCAGCAATGACATTATCAAGAGCGGTCAAACAATTAGAAGCAAGTGACTTATTTTTGGTGTATAAAGATGGCGTTAATAAAGTGATTGAATCAAAATATGATAGAAGAGAATTGTTTGAAAGGGCAAAACCTTTCTTGTTAGATCCGGTTCGGAAATATGGCTATATTGAAAAATCAAGAATTGATGAAAATATGGTTCTTGCATCAGAGAGTGCTTTGGCCAAAAATTCAATGTTGAATCCTTCCAAATTAATAACATATGCGATTGATGAACAAAAAATGGATATAAATCAAATGGAAAATGAATTGGTAGATCCAAATAAACAGATTCGACTTGAATTATGGGGCTATGATCCAAAATTATTTTCAGATGATAATGTGGCGGATGGTTTATCTGTGGCATTATCTTTGAGAGAAATTGTAGATGAGCGAATTGAAGAAGCTATAGATGAATGTATAGAAAGAGAGCTAAATGAAAAATGATAAATGGGTTCACTAAATTTAAAGAGTGGTTCAAAGGTTTTGAAAATCAGTATGTTGTGATTGGTGGGACAGCATGTGATTTAATAATGGAACTCAGCGCACATGAACAAGCGTAGGATTCACTTAAATTTTTAGGTATTATGGAAAATATAGCACAAGTAGACCTACTGATTACAGATGATTTTGGACTTATGAATCTTGATGTTGAAAAATATAGACATCTATTTGAAATTCTCGATTCAAGGGAAGGAAGAAAATCGACAGTGATAGTTTCTCAAATCCCAGTAAAAGAATTGTACGATTTATTTAAGGATTGTGCATACGCTGACGCGTGTTTAGATCGAGTCCTATGTAAAGCATATCGTTTAGAATTCAAAGGTGAATCACTAAGAAATCAAAAATTTTGACACACCGATTGACCGCTACAGATACACCGATGGTGCTCTACACGCGCACCATTTTTCCGTCATATGCAGTAACGCCATATAAATCATAATCTTTTCTATTGTTGATGCATTCAATTAAAAGATCTAGTTTATCTTCGGGTAAACTAAAAACAAAATCCTTAAAAGGATTTTCAAAATTAGACATAAAAAAACATTCTCAACATGTCTAAGCAGCCATTCGGTGAGGATGTCGCCAAACAAAGTTCCAAATGACTGCTTAGACATTAACTTTCTTTGGCTTTTTAATTATAACAGATTAATAAAACGGGTACACTACTTTCATTTTGTCAACCACACGATTGTAGATTAATAGAAAAAGTTTACTTAAACATAAAATTCTTCCATAGTATCTAAGCACAAACATGCTAACGTACCATTTTCAAAACAAGCACCACAATCAATTGCTATGAAATTATTTTTATAAAATATTTCAGGTTTTCCATTAATACCTAATGTTGGAGTGTGACCTACAACTACAAATTTATTAGGGTCTGTGAAGTATGGAATATCCCAATCAGGACGTTTCCAAACAAAATCATTTACATCATATTCATCTAGTGATTTTTCCTCACTAAAATCACCTAATCCTGCATGAACTAAAAGATAATATCTTCCTTTCACTTCAACTTCTTCATAAGCTGTAAACTCCATTAAATATTCAATAATGTCTTTTTGTTCTTCTTTACTTAATTTTTTAAATTCTTGGATTGTTTGGAATGCTCCATTATTCATCCAATCAGATAATTTCATTAGTTTTTCTTCATCAAAACTGTCTAAGAACTCATTTGTAATTTCTTGCGTAATAATATTAAAACAATCTGCCATCATTAATTCATGATTACCAAAAATACCAAACACATTAGACCTTTTCATCATATCTTGTAAAATTTTCATAGAGTTTACTCCTCTGTCTATTATATCTCCTAAGATATATAATGTGTCTGTCTCTTTTAAATCAATTAAATCCATCATTTCAATATATTTATCATACATACCATGAATATCGCTCATTACATAAATCATTGTTAATCACATCCTTTTTACCAACCGTTATTCACTATAAGGACAATATAAATAATCAACATCTTTAAAATTATATTTTATAAATTTTTCCATTTCTTTAACTCCTTCAAGATGAGTACTATGTATATATATTTCTCGAACCTTTATATTATTTTGCTTCATATAAATTAAAATGTCTAATCCTGTTTCTTCACCCCCTAAGTCATAATCCAAATTAATTGCATCAATATCTTTAAACACTGATAATAACGTTATACATTGCTTATATGTCCTAACACAATTATATCCACATAATTGAACTTCACTAAAATCTCTTTTATCATCAACAAATATTTTCATAGTAAGAATACCTCATCTTACATTTCTTCTAATCTTCGAATAATCGATTCAGTTCTATTATTAATCACTATCGCTAATTTCTTCAATGTTTCAAACAGTTCTTCCCATGTCATATTAAAATCAATCATTAGTTCTTTTCTCAATTTTCTATTATAATAAACATCTTCTAACATAAACTTTCTTTTATACTCTTCAAATGATATATTTCCATAACTCCTTTTGATGCTTATCCAATTATCTTCAATCACCATCAAAGCTCTTATACCATCATCTAAAAGCCATTTACATTTTGGCAAATGCCCAAATCTTTTAGGTATAATATGAAACGCACCAATTTTATGAGCACTCTCTACATAAAATAATACATCTTCGTTAGTAAATATCTTTCGATAATGCTCTTTTGTTGATTTTAAACAAAACCATTCTTTTCTAAGGTATTGAGCACGATTATTGTCCATATTTAAATAGTCCTCATCCTTTTCTGATATTACAAATCTTTTGAAATCACTAACATAATAATTATTATTATTTTCTATATCATACTTTCTACACATTTCTTTAATATAGTAATAAGGAGAGCTAAAAAATGTATCAGGTTCTAAATCTTTGTTATTATCATTTAACCAATTTAACTTTTTATATGCTCTATATGCACATTCACATCTATCTCTATCTATCATTTCTTCATTAGATAACATTCTATATTTCATCAACTTTGTAATTGGGTCATACTGATTTAACTCGCTATTTTCATTAATTAAATTCTCTTTATAATCTATCATCATTTTTTCTCCTGATCTTTATAATTCGTTACATAGTATTCTGTATAAATTTTAATTGCATTAAACGGAATGTATAATTCTAAAGCGAATGAACTTTGAATTGCCAATATATTCTTTCTAATCATTCGTATCTTTTTAGTATCGTTTAATTCGTTATTATCAAGAACTGACAGTAACGAACTTAAGAAATATTCCTCATCAGTATCTAAAACATATACTCTGCTTGGGTTCCTATCTATGAACTCATATTCAAGCAGTTCCTTTTCAACTCTGGGCAAAGATTTAATTTCTCTTATTACATTATCTTGTTTAACAATATTCATTATCTTTCCTTTGTTCTTTTATATCTTTTGTAGTTTGTAGAGTCTTTATTTTTATACATAACTTCATCCTTCTTTTAACTTACAATTCCCATGCTTCTTCATTAATGTCAATCCATTCATCCTCAAAAAGTATTGCATTTTTAACTTCTTCTTCACCTTCATTTTCATAAATTAAATCCAAGTATTCTTTATTCATATTTATCACCTCTTCATCATGATATCATATATTTGTATTGTACGCAAATATTTTGTTACATCTATTATGTTGATATTAATATACGTTAGTTAACTCAGTGATATAATGCATAAAAAAAATCACCTTTATATAAAGTGATTTCTTTTATTCTATTCTTTTTTTTCTAGATATTCTTCTACTAATTTATATATATCTTGTTTTATATCTTTATTCAGTTTATTCATATAGGGTGTTAACTTTTCGTTATTCATATATACATCAACTAAACATTTAAAAACATCTTTATCGCTTAGTTTAACTTCTAGATTATCAATAGATATTCTTTTAGATACCAAAATTTTTAAAAATCTCTTATTTATATAGTATTCATTTAACCCCTCTATATCTAGTAATAATTTTGATAATAACAAAAGAGGGCGTAAAGAAGGATTATCTCCTAAATCGTTTTCTGATTCTAAGATAAATTCGACACTAGAATTATCAAATTTTACTGGAGTAATTATATTTTTATAATTTCTTGCATGTCTAGAAGCTTCATTAAATACATCAATACATTTTTCAATCTCTTTTGAATAAGTAACTAAATTGTCAATTTTTTTTGCAGTTGTTATACAATATCGATATTTATACATATACTTAATCACCCGCCTAAAATTTAAAATATCATAAAAGTACTTAAAATTCAATATGATAGTCATCTTGTTAAATTTCTTTAGCACTTTCTATCATAATCTCCTCACAAATAGTGAATAATTCTTTTTCATAATATCCTAAAGTTTCCACAATCTCTCCACTTAATAAACAAACTATCAAATATTTAAAGCCATAATATTCGTCAGCTTGTTCACAATATATATACTTCCTATCATTAAATTTGCATTCAAAGTATAGAATTTCTTTTTCTCCAACTAATCGCTTATTATACTTCAATGGACATATATTGTTAAAAATAATAGGATTATCTGTACCTTTAGCACTATAGTTTTCTATTAAGCAAACATCACTTAATACCAAGACACAATCATATTCAATTCCCAACAAATATTTAGCTACCTTGCTTTTCATATGCAACGCATAAATCGGATAATCCATTTTTAAAAGTGCTTCATAATCTATACTATATCTCCCCTTATTTGTGTAATGAGGAAGTTATTTTATATCATCTATGTTTTCCAATGCCAAGTTATTGTTATTTATTCTAAAGCAAAAATAATCATATTTACTTACACTATTCATGTCATTATCATCACGCCATTTTCTCCATCCATTTTTAGACTTTAAAGAAAATCCAATCAAGCTAAACTTTGGTATATTTAAATTTTTATCATTTTTAAATAGTTCTCTATCATAATGCTCAGAACCAAAATAAACATACATATTAGTATCTAGTTTTTTTCCATTTTTTCACCTTTTTTCTATACACTCATTATAACCTATTAATTTTAAAAAAATGGCATACAATTTTGCATACCATTTTACAAGTCAATATTCTACTTTTTAAAATTCTAGGCGCAAATCAGGCGTAAAAACAAACAATTCAAACTTATTTATACTTCAAATAAGCCTTTAATTATCGTGTTTTTTTTATTATTTCTTCATGTGCGGAAAGTGAAGAACTTCCTTTTCGTGCAACTAAAGATTTGGATATTGCTTTAATTGTTGAATCCATTACATATGAATTTGGCAAAGCGTTTTGGAAATATATTAAAGAAGCTAAGTATTCACATATAAATAAGAGTACTCAAAATGCTCAATTTTATCGTTTCACATCACCGAAAAGTAATGAATATCCATTTATGATCGAAATCTTTTCAAGAAATCCAGACTATATAATTTTAGAGGATGATGCATATCTAACTCCACTTCCAATAGATGAAGAAGTATCAAGTTTATCAGCAATTCTTTTAAATGAAGAGTATTATGAATTGTTGAAAACTGGACAAATAATTGTAGATGGAATTCCGGTGCTTAGACCAACATGCTTGATACCATTTAAGATGAAAGCTTATCTTGATCTGTCTATGCGAAAGAAAAGTGGGGGAACATGTCGATAGTAAAAATATAAAGAAACATAAAAATGATGTTTTTCGATTAGCTCAAGTGATTGCATTAGATACTAGACAAATGGTTAGTGCAGAAATTCTAGAAGACATGAAGCAATTTTTGGGATTGGTTGAAAATGATAATGTAGATTTAAAGACAATAGGGATAAAAGAAATTTCATATAAAACAATGATTGAAATACTATATCGATGTTATTTTACAAAGGATTAATACATATTATTTCAATAATTTGACCTTGTATACTTTAGTACATTGGCTTTAGCGGGTGTTACTTTCTAAAAAAACTGTATTTAATATGAAAATTTATTATTAGACTAAAAGAAGAGATCGATTTGTGATCTCTTCTTTAATCTATATTGGAGTTTTGAACAATGAAGTTACAAAATGAATGCACAGCAGGAGGTGCATATCTATTTTTTACTGTAGCCATATAAATAATACGTTTCTTTTGTGGATTCTTGATTTTTAACTTCTTTAAATGGAAATGATCAATCATGGGAATGTTTGGTACAACTGCTACACCATAGTTAATATCAACTAAACCAAGGATGGCGCTGTCTTCTTCGACTTCAAACAGAATGTTTGGATCGATATTGTTGGAATGAAATAAATCATCAATCAATGGTCTTAATCCACTGTGCTTACTATAATAAATAAAATATTCATTTTGAAGTTCCTGCAAATCAATTTCATTCTTTAAAGCCAATGGATTTAATTTTGATACTACGACAACTAATTCTTCCGTTGTGATGGGAACAAAATTGATATTATTTCGATTTTCTTGATAGGAACAAAGAACTAAATCGTACTTTTCTTCTTCAAGACCATCCAATAAGGCGCTTGTGCTTCCTTGTTTTAAAGTGAATTTAATCTTACTATTGTTTTTATCAAAGTGGAAATGTTGAATTAAATGTGGAACATAACGATATCCAAGTGTATAAATAAAAGCTAGGTTGATCCATCCTTGATTAGGGGAAGTGATGACATCAATCTTTTTTTGTCCAAGTTCAATTTCACTCAAGCCTTTTGTGACATATTCATAGAAAATTTTACCATATTTTGTTAGACGAATGTTTCTTCCTTGTTTTTCAAATAAGTAACAATTTAATTCGTTCTCTAATTGCGAAATGGCATGGGAAAGGGAAGGCTGAGTAATATCTAACATGTTGGCAGCTTGTGTATAGTGTTCAGTTTCAGCAAGCATTTTAAAGTAATATAAATGGTTAAGATTCATGGTATCCTCCTAGATTTAGTATAAATGAATGTATAGAAAAAATCTATAAATAAATAGATAAAACGTGATTGTTTCAATATGTTTAAAAAATTATAATAAAGATGTCTTGTGAATTAGTTAACATTTAGGAGGGAAAAATGGGAAAGTTTAATTCATTATTTCAACCATTAGAAGTCAGAAGATGTACAATTCCAAACCGTATTGTTATGACTCCAATGGGGACAAACTTCGCAGAAAACACAGGGGAAATGAGTTTTTTGCACATTGATTATTATGAACAAAGAGCACAAGGTGGAGCTGGTTTAATCATCGTTGAAAACGCATGTGTTGATTATCCGGCAGGATCAAATGGAACAACTCAGTTACGTTTAGATTTAGATAGCTACATTCCTAGAATGTTCAAATTAACGGAAACAATCCACAAACACGACACTAAGATTGCCGTTCAGTTAAACCATGCAGGTGCAAGTGCTGTTGCTGAAAGAATCAACATGCAGCCAGTATCTGCTAGTGATTTACCAAATAAAAAAGGTGGAGCAATTCCTCGTCCTTTGACAAAAGATGAAATTTATTCAATCGTTGAAAGCTATGCCAAAGCGGCTAAGCGTGCTCAGATTGCTGGATTTGATGCTGTTGAAATCCACTGTGGACACTCTTATTTAATTAGTCAGTTCTTATCACCATTAACGAATAATAGAACAGATGAATTTGGTGGAAGCTGTGAAAACCTTGCGCGTTTTGCATCGTTGATTTTAAAAGCTGTACGTGAAGCAGTTGGACCATTCTTCCCAATCTTGATTCGTATTAGTGCAGATGAATTCTTACCAGGTGGAAATACATTGGAAGATACTTTACATTTATTAGAATACTTCCAAGAAGAAGCTGATATTATCGATGTTTCTTGTGGACTTGTAGATTCAATTCAATACCAAATTGATGCCAACTACTTAAAAGATGGTTGGAGAACTTATTTGGCGACTGCGGTTAAGGAAAAATTCAATAAACCAGTTATTACAGTAGGTAATATTCGTGATCCAAAAGTCGCAAATAAAATTATTGAATCTGAACAAGCAGACTTCATCGGTTTAGGACGTCAATTTGTAGCGGATCCTCAATGGCCATTAAAAGTGAAAGAAGGACGTTTAGATGAAGTTCGTAAATGTATTTCTTGTAACATCGGATGTAGTGGTCACCGTATTGGATTAAATCGTCCAATCCGTTGTACAATCAACCCTAGTGTAAATGAAGGGGAAGCTTATAAGAACCAAAAAGTAAAGAAACCATGTAATGTTGTCGTTATTGGTGGAGGTACTGCAGGTCTTGAAGCCGCATGTACAGCTGCAGAAGTAGGGTGTATGACATTCTTAATTGAAAAAGAAGATCATTTAGGTGGATTGAGTGTTGAAATTTCTAAAATTCCAGAAAAGAAACGTTTAAGAGATTTTCCAGACTACTTGATTCGTCGTGCTAGTAAATTGAAAAACTTAATCACATTCACAAATACAGAAGCTACAATTCCATTGGTAGAAGCTTTAAAACCAGACGTAATTGTCAACGCAACAGGATCAACTCCTTTATTACCTCCAATTACTGGATTGCGCGAAAATATTGATCGTCCACAAAGCGGCGTAAAAGGAATCTTAGGCATGATCAACAATATCGATAACTATCCAATGGATATGGAAGGAAAAAAAGTTGTTGTTGTCGGTGGGGGAGCCGTAGGTCTTGATGTAGTTGAATTCTTCTCAAATCGTAAGGCTGATGTTTCTATCGTAGAAATGCTTCCAGTTGTAGGTAAAGATTTAGATATCGTTACTAAAGTAGGTACATATGCATTATTAGAAAAGAATCATGTAAATATCTTAACATCAACAGCACTGCAAGAAGTTCATCCAGATCACTTTATTGTAAAACGTAATGATCAAAACGAACAATTAGACTTTGATTATGGATTCGTTTGTTTAGGAATGCGTAGCTATTCACCATTGATGAAAGACTTAACAGAAAGTTTTGAAGACAAAAACGTAGAAATCGTTAATATTGGTGATAGCGTTCGTGCTCGTCGTATCATTGATGGTACAGCAGAAGGACGTAACATTTTAAACACATTAAAAACAAAGGGATACTTAGAATAAAATCACTTTAGGAGGAAAAGAACATGAGTGAAAGAATTACAGGACACACAGAATTAATTGGGTTGATCGCATACCCTATTCGCCATTCATCATCACCAAAGATGCACAATGAAGCGTTCGCAAAATTAGGTTTAGATTATGCTTATCTTGCATTCGAAGTAGATAATGATACTTTGGAAGATACAGTTAAAGGTTTTAGAGCTATGAAAGTTCGTGGATGGAACGTATCAATGCCTAACAAAACTGTTATCGGAAAATACTTAGATAAATTGACTCCAGCTGCTGAAATGTGTGGAGCTGTAAATACAGTAGTAAATGACAATGGTGTATTAACAGGAACTATTACAGATGGTGTTGGATACATGAAAGGTTTAAAAGATGCGGGAATCGATGCGATTGGTAAGAAAATGACTATTGCTGGAGCTGGTGGAGCTGCAACAGCTATTGAAATTCAAGCTGCATTAGATGGTGTTGCTGAAATTTCAATCTTCAACCGTAAAGATAAATTCTGGGCAAATGCTGAAGAAACTGTTGAAAAAATCAACAAAAACACAAACTGTAAAGCTAAATTATTTGATTTAGATGACAAAGAAGCGTTGCGTAAAGAAATTGAATCAAGTTACATCTTAACAAATGCGACTGGTATGGGCATGAAACCTTTAGAAGGACAAACTTGGTTACCAGATACTTCATTCTTACGTGAAGACTTGATTGTAACAGATACAGTGTATGCACCTGCAAAAACTAAATTGTTGGAAATGGCTGAAAGTGTTGGATGTAAAACATTAAATGGTTTCCCAATGATGCTTTACCAAGGTGCTGCAGCATTCGAACTATGGACTGGAAAAGAAATGCCAGTCGATCACATTAAAAAAGTAATGGGATTTGATTTTTAATTAGAGAGTATAGGAGAAAAGAGAATATGAAAGATAAAAAATATTTACCTTCCGTCCTTATTATGTACTTGAACTACTTTATTCATGGTGTTGGATGTTCAGTACTTGGACAAGCTGTGATTAAAGAATCACTTGCGACAAGCTGGGGATGTGACCCAATGTCAATCACAAAAATTTCGGCTGCATTAGGACTTGGACGTTTAGTCGCTCTTCCTTTTGCGGGTCCATTATCGGATAAATTGGGACGTAAAATTTCTATGTTTATTGGTGGATTAAGTTATGCTGTATATATGATTGGTTTAGTCTTCGCATTTAATGCAGGAGCAAACGGAGGATATACAATTGCCTATGTATGTGCCATCGTTGGTGGTATCGCAAACTCATTCTTGGATACAGGAATCTATCCTGCCGTTGCAGAGGCAATTAGCGATGCACCTGGTGTTGCAACAATGGGAATCAAATTCTTCATTTCAGTTAGCCAAATGTTCTTGCCATTCTTCTTAGGTATGGCTGTAAGCACAACAGCGACTGGAGCTACTTCTTATAATCGCTTATTCTGGGTTTGTGGAATTGCTTATCTAGTACTTGCAGCGTTGATTCTATTCTGCCCGATGCCAGATACAGATTCAGCAAATGGAGAAAAGAAACAAGGCTTAATTGCCAGCATGAAAGAAACACACTTCTCAATTGAATCTATCGCAATGATTTTAATCGGATTTACTTGTACAGGAACATTCCAATTATGGTTAAACTGTGCACAAAACTTTGCGAAAGATGTTGCAGGATGGGCTGATCCTAGCGCTATGCAGACATACTATTCAATGGGAACTATGATTGCTTTAGTCGTGACTTCATTCTTAACTCGTAAAATTAAAGATGTTCGTTTCATCTTGGCGTATCCAGCTATTTGTTTAGCTATGTTGATCATTGTATTGGTTGCTCCAAGTCAGACAATGTGTACAATCGGTGCATTCGTAATTGGATGGGCTGGTGCCGGTGGATTACTACAAATTGCTACATCCGTATGTAATATGATCTTCCCTAAAATTAAAGGTACAGTAACTGCATTGGTTATGATTGCTTCAAGTCTATGTAACTATACAATCTTAACAGCTGCAGGTAACATGACACCAAGTGGCGTTATGACAATGAATATTGTATTAACCGCAGTTGGTGTATTACTTGGATTATACGTAAATTTACGATACAAAAATTTAGTTGCGCAAGATTAATTATGAATAAAATGCGGTACAAAAGTACCGTGTTTTTGCTAAAATAATGAAAAAAAGGATGTGATAGATTGAAAGTTATAAAACTGCTCGACGACAAGTTAGAGGAAATTCTACTTATTGTATTGCTTGTGGCAATGGCATGCATTATGGGAATTCAGGTGTTCTGTCGCTATGTACTGAATTTTTCTTTAAGCTGGTCTGAAGAACTCACAAGATACATGTTTATCTGGTCTTGTTTTATCAGTATTAGCTACTGCATTAAACGATGGATTTCCATTAAGGTTGATCAAGTTATCAATATGTTTCCTAAAAAAGCTTATGTATTTGCACAATTATTGTTAAATATATTGTTATTTGTACTCTTCTTTTATTTGAGTATTCATGGATACAAATTTTTGATGTTATCAATTGCCTCAAAACAGACAAGCCCTGCTTTACAACTTCCAATGCCATACGTTCAATGTGCGCCATTTGTTGGATTTGTTTTGGCCACAATACGTTCTTTTCAACAAATTATATGTGAAGTAGAGAATGTGAAACGTATGTTGAATAATGAGAAAATTATTGATCAAGATCCA
The DNA here is from genome assembly GCF_020593575.1 of Holdemanella sp. DFI.5.55. Taxonomy (NCBI): domain Bacteria; kingdom Bacillati; phylum Bacillota; class Erysipelotrichia; order Erysipelotrichales; family Erysipelotrichaceae; genus Holdemanella; species Holdemanella sp. DFI.5.55. The sequence goes on along the minus strand of NZ_JAJDMK010000002.1, from coordinate 84,683 downwards.
AGGGAGGGAAGATAATGTTAGCTGTTGCCGTATTTATATTATTTGTTGTGCTTTTATTATTGTCCGTTCCTATATCATCTACTCTTAGTATTGTTTCTTTGGCCCCATCTATATTAGATCCTAACTTTACTATTTCACCAGAATACATTATTCGTGCTATGTTTGGAGGAATTGATTCCTTTCCGCTATTAGCCGTTCCTATGTTTGTGCTTTCTGGTATCTTGATGGCAAAAGGTGGCGTAAGTAAAAAATTATTTGATGTGTTTTCTTTCTTTATTGGAAAAAGAACTTCCGGAATGCCATGTGCTGCGATTATCACATGTCTATTCTATGGTGCTATTTCAGGAAGTGCTCCTGCAACAGTTGCAGCTGTAGGTAGTATGACGATTCCTTTGCTTGTAAAACTTGGTTATGATAAGACGTTTGTCACAGCCATTGTTGCGGTTGCAGGAGGCCTTGGCGTCATCATTCCACCAAGCATTCCATTTATCTTATATGGTATGGCAAGTGGTACGAGTGTAGGAAGAATGTTTATGGCCGGTATTGTTCCAGGCTTATTGATTGCTGCATTATTAATGATTTATGCCTTCTACTATTGTAAAAAGCATGGAGAAGATAAAGATAAAATCGATGCAGAAGTAAATGCTCTTCATGATAAAGGATTTAAGAAAGTGTTCTTTGATAGCTTTTGGGCACTACTTACACCTGTCATCATTTTAGGATGTATCTATTCGGGTGTGGCAAGTCCGACAGAAGCGGCCGTTATCTCAGTTTTCTATGCTTTATTTCTTTCGTTATTTATCTATAAATCTTTGCATGTAAAAGATTTATATGATGTATTTGTAGAATCTATCAAAACATTTGCACCAATCTTATTTATTCTTGCCTCGGCCGTTGCATTTTCAAGAATTATTACACTACTTCAAATTCCGGATACAGCGGCAAACTTTATTTTGAATACAATTCATGGAAAAGTAGCTGTATTGATTGTAATCAATATCTTGTTGTTGATTGTAGGTATGGTAATGGATACAAGCCCCGCTATCTTGATTTTGACACCAATCCTACTTCCAATTGCTCAAAGTGTTGGTGTAGATTCGGTACACTTTGGAATCGTTATGGTTGTGAACTTAGCCATTGGCTTTGTGACACCACCAATTGGAATCAATTTATTTGTAGCTAGTTCTCTAGTGGATATTCCAGTAATGAATATTGCGAAAAAAGCATTGCCATTGATTGGTTTCTTCTTTATCGCTTTGTTATTGATTACATTTATTCCACAAATTTCACTGGCATTAGTCGCATAGGAGGTACGTATGAAAAAAATAGTATCAATTTTAATTTCTATGATAACTGCCTTTTCATTAACGGCTTGTGTTGCTAAAGAAGATGATCCTGCAAAGGCAAGTCAATCTTTTCCTTGGATCATTGCCAATGATTCACCAGCCGATACAGTAACGGGTATTTTCACAAATAAGTTTGTTGAAGAAGTAGAGCGATTATCGAATGGACAAATTCAAATCAAAGCTTATCACAACGGCACTGTTGGTGGGGATAGAGAGCTTGTAGAAAGCTGTATAAATGGAGATATCCCATTTGTAGTACAAAATACGGCTCCTCAAGCTAACTTTATCGCAAAATTAGCGATTTTCGATTTACCTATGGCTTATACGAATATTGAAGATTTAAGAAGTACTTTAGATGATGAAGAGTTTATGAAATTAATCAATAAAGTATATTCTGAACATAGTGTAAGATTGCTTGCGATGAGTGATCAAAACTTCCGTGTCATGACGACAAATAAAAAGATTGAATCTACAGAAAATTTTAAAGGGCAAAAGATTCGTACAATGGAAAACAAGTATCACTTAGCCTTCTGGCAGGAAATTGGAGCGAATCCTACGCCAATGGCCTTTAGTGAAGTGTACATTGGTTTGCAGCAAGGAACGATTGATGCGCAAGAAAATCCATATGAAGTCATTGTATCTGGAAAAATCTATGAGCAACAGGATTATGTTGTGAAGACCAATCATTTACCACATTTACTTTCTATGATCGTTAATGAAGATTTTTATAATCATTTGTCAGATAAGGACAAAAAGATTGTAGATCAAGCAGCCCAAAATGCACGTGATTATTCGCGTGAACAATGTGATAAACGTGTATCGAATCGTTTAAATATCATTAAAGAGAGTGGTACACAAGAAATCGATTTATCACAAGAAGTTTTAAATGAAATGAGAAACCGTTCAAGTTCAATTTATGAAGATATCAGACAACAAGTCGGTGATGCGTTGTTTGATGCATATACAAAAAATATGAATAAAGGAGAATAAAAAATGAATACGGTAACAATGAAAAATGTTGAATTTGGTGCAGGTGTACCAAAGATTTGTGTTCCTATTTGTGGAAAGAGTAAAGAAGATGTTTTAGAACAAGCTAAAATTATTCTTGATACACCAGCTGATATTATTGAATGGCGTATGGATTGGTTTGATGGTGTTGAAGACACAAATGAAGTAGTTGAAATGGCAAAAGAATTGCGTGAAGCATTTAAAGAAACTCCAGTATTAGCTACTTTCCGTTCTAAAAAAGAAGGTGGAGAATTAGAAGTATCTACTGAATACTACGTAGAATTAAATTGTGCAGTTGCCAAAAGTGGATATGTAGATGCAGTGGATGTTGAATTATATACTGGGGATTCAGAAGTTGAAACGATTGTAACGACAGCGCATGAAAATGGAGTAAAAGTAATCATGTCGAACCATGACTTCTTTAAAACACCATCTAAAGAAGAAATCATTTCTCGTTTGTGTGCTATGCAAGAAAAGGGTGCAGACATTCCTAAGATTGCAGTTATGCCTCAATCTAAAAAGGATGTATTGACATTATTATCGGCTACAAATGAAATGGTAGAAGAACATGCCGATCGTCCAATCATCACAATGTCTATGGCAGCAACTGGTGTAATTTCTCGTTTAGCTGGTGAAGTGTTTGGTTCTTGTTTAACTTTTGGTGCAGCTAAAAAGGCGAGTGCTCCAGGTCAAATGGGTGTAAATGATCTTAAGACAGTTCTTGAAACTTTACATAAAAGTCTATAATTTTTAAAGGGGCGCTCTAAAATAGTGTAGGGTTATGTGAAAAATCAACGCATAATCGCCGGGAACGCCCAGTTCACGGGCATCGCGGCGGGTCGAGGGGTCGGTTTTACTACCGGATTACTACTTTTGAGGGAAGGCCTTGGGATGCGAGAGACCCCTATAAGACCACATTCATGGCATTGAAGCATGAAATCAGACTATCAATATGGCGGAAACAGAAAGAGACCCCCGGTGTGGAGAAGGCACCGGGGGTCTCTTCGCCCCAGAGGAAGGAATCTGGGAGGAGTGGAAGGGATGACGGGGAACTGCGGTTCTGGGTGCGACCCGGCCATCCACGCAAGGCGGTTACGAGTATATCACAGGCCGAGGCGCTTGCGCATGGCCTCACGCATCTCCATCATCTTGTATTCGCGGCGGTTCTCGCCCGCGAACTTGATTGGTGCGCAGCGCTCCAAGATGCGCGTGAAGATGCGCGGCCATGGGGCGTCGTCGGCATCGGACTTCGTAGCGATGTTTGGGTCGAGGTTCGTCGTGACGACCATCGGCCTGCGGTTCTTGTAACGTGAGTCGATGATGTCGTAGACATGCCCCATGACGTAATCGGTGCTGCGGTGCGCCCCCAAGTCGTCGATGACGAGGAGGTCATACTTGAGGAGGCGCGACTTCGCGTTCTCGCGCTCGTTGAACGGCACCGACTCGATGTGGGTCACGATGTCCTGCACGCTGGTCTGCAACGCGGAGAACCCGAGGTCGATGACCCGGTTGGCGATTGCCGAGGCATAGAAAGACTTACCTGTGCCCACCTTTCCCCAGAGGAGCAACCCATTCATGTCATCGCGTGAGAACGTGTCGGCATAGCCCTTGCAGATGGCAGCTATCTGGGGCGTCCTGCCGTCATCGGCATCGAAGGTGCATCCACGAAAGAAGGCGCATCCGGCGAAGCACTCAGTGCGAGCTCTCTCGATTTTGCGCTTCCGCTCTGCGACAAGCTCGCGCTCACGGCGCTCCGCCTCCGCACGCTTCATGCACTCGCAGGGAATCGGCACGATTGCCGTGTGTCCGCCGAGAAGTTCCGTGGAAAGGCGCATTTCCTTCGGCGTTCCGCATCTTCCGCACACGAGCAGGCCATCTGAATTACGGTAATCATCATCGGCGATGGTTTCGGTAAATTTCTTCATTGTTGGTCAGTCCTTTCTTTTCTGAATTGCTGAGAGCCGTTTTACGGCCATCAGATTGCACATCAGTCCTCGGGTGAGGAAGATGGCGTTAAAACGCTGTGTACGCGATTCTGTTCGCGCGGAGGCGTATGTCAGTACGTCCCGTCACAGAGCATTTCCTGAGCGGTGAAGTAATCGCACCCGTGTTTCTCCATGACCTCCTCCGGTGTCATCTCGCGCCGACCGGGATTCGATGCGAGGGGTTTATGCGAGGTCGCTTCGCGCTTGGCGTCTCTTCTGGCCCAGTTGCGGATGGTGGCGAGGTGGTTCTTGTAGCTCTTGCCGCTGCTGTCCATGTACGTGCTCAAACGGTCGATGCGCTCCTGCCAATCTGCGGGGAACTCGGCCTTGAGCTTCGAGAGATCGGTGTCCGTCAGTTTGACGTTGCGATACCGCCCATAGGTGCCCTTCTTCTCGGGAGCAGCCTTCGCCGGGGCGGTCGCATATCCATCGGTACTTGCTCCCTTTTTACTTTCTCCATTCTTATTTTCTTCTTTAGTATTTAATTGTGGTTGGTTTCCCACATGTGGGCTATCCAGTTGTGGTTTACCCACATGTTGATTTTCCACATGTGGGTTTCCATCCTGTGGGTAATCCGAGAAAGTCCAAAGCCAATCGACGATTTTGCCCTTGTCATCACGTATGCGCTCTCGCGTGAGATAGCCATTTGTCTCCAATTCCTTGATGGCGGAGCGGATGATGCTCTCCCCATCAGATGGAAGGATGGAGGTTAAGCCTGTCGTGCTGAAATTCCAGTTATCAGGAAGCGAGAGCATGGTGCTCAGGAGTCCCCGCGCTTTGAGTGACAGGTTGCTCTTGAACACTTGGTTGTCGATGACCGTGAAATTGCTCTTGTGTGCTTTACGAAGAACCGCCATAGATGTTTTCCTTCCTTGCGGGTGCCTTGATGGGAGCCGTCATGCGACGGCGTTTCCCGTCTCTGCCAACGTGTACCAGTTGCGGTAATCGGGGTCGAGACCGCCATATTCGCGCTCGGCGATGAGACCGCCTTCGCGAAGCTCCCTCAAGGCCTCTGTCGCCTGACGGAGGCTCATGAAGGGGAACATCTTCCAAAGGTACTCGGGCGACACATGCACGTAAGCGCGACCGCATGTATTGAAATGACCGGCCTGCGACCCGTCGGGGAACCGCATCAGGTGCGCGATATGATTGAGCACGACTGCGGCGCGGACGCCGTGCTCCGCCGCCACGTCAGCATCGAAACTGACTTCCATGTAAGTGCCTCCAAACGACAATACCCCGTGGTGATAGCGGGCACCACGGGGTATTTCTATATATTTCCCGCCACGAGGGCTGAGAAAGCTAAGTTGTCCGGTTCCGCTATAAACCTCGATACCAAAGATACACCATTCGGCGATTGGGCGCACGCTGCATGGCGGCTCCATATATTCACCATGTTTGTAGTAAGATAGTCTCCTACAATACTTGCAATATGCCATATCGCTCTCCACGTATCCTTCACACACCCATTTAATTATTTATAGGGACACGCGCGAGGGGTAGCCGAGTGCCAAATCGGTCGGGAATGTGAAATGTGGGTGCTGAAAGCGCCGAGGTGTCGTATCATCGAGTCAGTCCTTTCTGCTTGATGAGTTGCAGCAGAGACGGGAGACCCGCAGGGGGAGGCATCTGCCATCCGCTGCGGGTTTTTCCCTTTTGCGGCCTACCAGTCCGCCTGCTTCTCATCCTCGGCCATGTCGATGGTTTCCGGCATTTCGGTCACATCCTCGACCGCATCGGGTTTCCCTGTGCGCTTCGGCTTCGAGGAGCGCTTGAACGCGTCAAGCGCCTCCTTCGCCTCCACAGGCGTGCGCGGGTCGGTGACCGCCATGAGCCGGATGTCCTCGGCGTTGTCGGCGAGCCAGCCTTGCAGCCCTTCGAGGTCGATGTCGGTCCAATCCGCGCCGAGGGTCTTGAGCACGGTTTCGCCGATTGCCGCGAGGGTCGCGGCTTTCCACTTCCTCGCCTGCTCGCGCTCCTTGGCGGCGGCTACCTTCCGCTGCTCCTTGAGTGCGGCGGCCTGCCGTTTCAGCTCATCGAGCTTCCCGTCGATTTCAGATACCGTTGCCATGTTAGGTCCTTTCCGTCTATTCGCCGACATGAGCCTCTATTATATGCCAGAGTCGGTTTCCCACCCTTCCAACAGCCTGCGGGTCGGGTTGGGAACCCTTCGGCCATTGAAAGCGTGGAAAACCGACAGAGGTGGTTGCCTTGTTATCATTGTAGTATAGTGGTATACTAGCAATGTCGTTTTATATACGGTATCTGCCGTTTACAGGCCGGTGCCCGTCGGGAGAGGAGTTCAATCCATGGGTTTGAGGGACATGTACAGTGCCGGGGACATCATCGAGTACGAGGGGGGCGGGCGCGACTACCTCGTGTCAATCGAGGGCGAGGAGGGGCTGTGGGTGAACGCCTGCAATCCGTCGTGGATTGAGCGCGGCCTTCGCTCCTTCTGCGACGAGTGCCGCCCGTTCTTCTCCGACCGCTTATACGAGGGTGCCGAAGTCGTGGGTCATTTGGGCGGGGGCACCGTCGAGGATGCCAGTCGATGGTACGAGGAGAACAAGGCGTTATATCGGGGCTGAGTGTGTTACGATGGACGGGCCGTCTCCTTTCTTGACGGTGGTTGCATATGGGGACCGGCGGGGCGCTGACGCGCACCCCCGGTCCCCTTGTCCGATTGGAGTCAAATCATGGAGAATCAGAACGACCAAGTGCTCGTGACGCGCAAGACGTTCCTCACGGGCGGTCAGAAGGCGGGCTACCTCTTCGCGGGCCTGCTCGGCGGTGCGGGATGCGCAATCTTGGCGTCCCTGTGCAACATGGACGCGCCGTACCGCTCCGATTGCACGAAGTTCGCGCTCATCGGCCTCGGCATCCGAATCGCGCTGTCGGTCATCGGCTACATCGCGGTGCTGCCCCTCTTGGCGATGCCCTACTAGGCGTGCGCAGTCGGGTCCCACCGATACGGCACCTCGGGTAAGACCGGCGATGCGGTGGAAAAGAGTATCGCGGCCAAGATTGGACCTGAGACGGAAGGGCGCGGCCACGCTTCGAGAAGACCAGACGTGATAGGGCGTAGCGCTGACGTGCAACGAGAAGCTTGGATGGATTTCGACATACATGAAGATGCCCGCACGGAAGGGGTCGCGCTCGGCGCGGCCCCTTTTCTCATGTGTGGATGGAAGGCAAGGAGGGAGGAAGTAAGGGTGACGGTTCCAGAGAGGGCGAAGCTACAGACATGGCGGCTGGTCCGCATGGGTGACGAGAGGGAGGGGGCGAGGATAGGGGCAAGCCCCTATGACCCATGTTCCCTGCGGGGGCGACATTGTGGAGAGGGTATGTAGGAATGTAGTTTACTACAATGATAGTATGATAGGTTGCTATAATTAAGGCACGGTAAGACCAAGAGAGAAAGGAACCGGATATGTTTACTGCGGATATGGCTCGCGATATGAGCGGTGACGGAAAGGTGATGGAAGCGCTTGAGCGCTGCGAGCGCAGGATTCGCCAAGACGCGGAGCTGGGGGAGAGAGAATCGTGTCTCTTCTATTGCGACTGCATGGATGGGGCGAAGGAGAAGGCCCTCGAAATCCTGCGCCAGCGCGGGTTCGAGGTCAGGATGCATGTCAGCTACAGCGGCGGTATTCGGCAAACTCCCGCGTTCTACGCCTTCTGGTAATCACGTGAGGGGCATCCGAGAGGGTGCCCTTTTTCATGGAAGGATTATGTAGTATTATTGTTTACTATATTGGTAGAATGCTATATTGATATAATTAAGCCACAGGCAACCGAGAGAAGGGAGAAGGGAAATGGAGCGCGAGGAAGAGTACAAGCGGAAGTGCCGTCAGGTGAAGGATTACTACCTTGAGGAAATCTGCGAGCACGAGGATGCGGGATGCCTCGGGGATGCGGAGAACGCCCGCAAGTGGCGGAGGCTTGAGCTTGAGGAGCTTGACCGTCAGTATCGCGAGGGCGAGCCGTTGACCGGATGCGGCATCGCGTTGCAGTAGTAGGGGATTTCGAGGGGCATCCGAGAGGGTGCCCCTTTTCATGGAGAGAATATGTAGTATTATGGTTTGCTACATTAGTAGGATACCATATTGATATAATTAGGGCACAGGCAATCGAGAAGAGAGGAAATGACATGCTGTACACGTTGAAGAAGGGTGAGTACCCGGAGGGGCACCGCTACTGGTCGAACGCGACTGCGGACCTCACCGCCCCCGATGGGCGCGAAATCGGGCCGGAGGAGCTTCCCGTGCAACTCAGGCGCGTGCTGGACGATTTGTGGTCGGACGGCTACGGGGTGGAGTGCTACCTTGTCGAGTGGGATGGGCGGTACTGCGTCCAGCTCTCCGCCATGTATGACGGGAGCTACGCAGCGGACCTCGGCATGGGCTACCCGGAGCTTGTCGAGCTGGCTCGCGGACGTGCGGAGGAGTTGGGAGCCGAGCGGCCAGACCTCCATGTGGTGTTCGCGGAGGATGTGGACCAGTGGAAGGCTAACGACCCCTTCACCGAGATTTGGGTGGTCATGCCGTGGGACGTGGATGCAGACGCCTTCCATGAGGTGGCGGATTGGTTAGATTCCCGTTGCCGTTTCAACGAGTAGCCGGATATGGAAACATCAGGGGGCACCTCGGCGGTGCCCCTTCCCCGTGTGGGACTGGAAGAGAGGGGAACACCTATGCTCGATGCGAGGACGGCGAGAATCTTGGCGAAGGAGAACGAGGAGGACATCGAGGCCCGCAGGCGGGAGGAGATGGCAGGGCATATACCCAAGAGAGGGCATCCGAGTGGGTGCCCTTCTTTATGATGGATATGTGGATGCCTGTCTTACTACATTTATAGCTTTATGGTTTGCTATAATAGTGGCAACGCAAGGCGCGATGGAGGGAGATGACCATGGGGGACATGGATAAGAGCGAGAAGTTCACGGTGGCGGGGTACCTCTTCATCCCAATCGGGATGTTCATGTTCGCGGACGCCGATGTGGTGATGAGGTGCTATGGGGACGAGAGGGCCGCGCTCATCGAGTTCATCATCGGTGTCATCGCGGTCGTCATCGCGACCGTCTCGCTCTACATCGCCGGTATGCTTCGAGACCGCCGCATCCAAGCGGAGTTCGCCCGCCGTCGCGTCGAGCGCGAGCGCCGCAGGGCCGAACGGGAGAACCGGGGATGGTGACAACGTGGGGCACCCGAGAGGGTGCCCTTTGGCATGTGGCTCATATAGATAGATACTAATCTATCCTGATGGTATTGTGGTTTGATGTGATAGCACCTAGATAAGAGGTCGGGGAGGGGATATGCCGGATATGCGCGAAGGCGATTTGGGGACAGCCGCCTGTTACCTCATGGTCGAACGACTCGCCCTGCAAGCCGGGGTGGAAAGCCCCTTCTGGGACGAGGCCTCGCTGCTCATGGGCGGCTGCGAGGAGCCTTGGTACAGAAAGCCCCTCACGCCCCGCGGACTGCGGTTGTTCCTCAAGCAATACGGCGGGAGCCTTCTTGACGATGAAGAGCAGCGCGGACATGCCGCGTCCGTGTTCTCGGATGTGATGCGTCTGCACGGCATCCCCTTGGGAGACGGGGCGGACGACCTAGGTGCGCTTTACGTGAGGCGGGCGGAATCGGTCGCGATGACCGTGGCCTTCCTCGCCACCGGATGCACCCTCGCCGATATGGCGGCAATCACAGGGCTTTGCAAGGAGGCGGTTGCCGAGCGCATCACGCGCACATGGGACGGCGATGCGCTGGGGCGGATATACGGACTCGCCCATGCCGCGTGCCATGACCGCATCCCCGAGACCTTCGCATCATCAGATGACCTTGACGAGCCTTGGGATGATTGGAGATGCCCATGTCAGGGATGACGAGGGAACTTCATCCCCTCGGACTCCCCAGAGGCATCGCCCTCCCCGTCGATTCACGGCTGCGTCATGTCTCGACGGCTCACGCGATGGATAATGGGGGCAAATAGGATTCACGGTTCGAGAGGAGACCGACATGAAGATACCGGCGAGCAAGGTACCGGCTCAGGTGTGGGCCGACAGGGCGAGGGCGCATTACGGCAACTTGAAGAAGATGGAGAAGGACGTCCTTGGTTATTGGGAGGAGAATAAGCAGGTCTACCGGATGAATGACGCGCTTTGGGACGAGATGTCGATTGACGAGGCGGAGGAGTTTCCGATGTCGCTGTTGGACAGGCTGCCTTACGATTGCGTGTTCATCCAACATCGCGAGACGATAGAGATTCCCTTTGTTTTCAGAGGTCACGAGCTGAGCGGCACGGTCGAGCGCGAGGGCTATTTCTGCTTTCGTGACGCCGAGGGATTTCACATAGCCGCCCTCAATGGACAGGTCGATTTTATGATGGGAATGGATAACACCATCGCTCCGATACCAATCACACTTGAAGATTATAAAAGCATCGGTGATTGCAAAGATGACGCGGCCATTGGGACCTTGGCGATAGCCGAAGAGGCGAAGATTAAGATGGCGGTGGAGACCGGCATCGTAGCCAAAGATGATAGTCTCGAAATGGCATCCAGATTGCAGATGGAAGCGGCAGGGGTGTCTGATATGGAAAAAATTCTCGGCACCCTCATGTACATCTCCTCCAAGGAGGCCGATGTGCGCACGGTCTACGTCCCCCAGAAGAACCAGACCCGCAAGAGCCGCCAGACCGATTGCACCGTCCATGACGTGGGATTCCGCGTCGCGCCGCAGCTCGGGGAGGTGCGCCGCGTCTACGAGCATGAGGCGAAGGGTCAGGATGGCGGCAAGACCGGACGGCATGTGGCACCCCATGTCAGGCGCGGCCATTGGCACGGGTACTGGACCGGCCCGAGGGAGAACCCCACCGGCCTCGAAATCAAGTGGGTCGCGCCGACAATCGTGAATGGCTCTCGTGGCGAGCTTGAGGGAACCGTCCATGAGGTCGGCGACCGTGACGGGCGATACACCCTCAAATCGACCCAGAGGGAGTGCGGCAGGGCAGCCGAGCAGCTGAACGGCGCGGGTCGTTCCGAAGAGCAGGCCCGAGATGGAAAGTCCGACCGATGACGCTCTGTGCGCATCTCATGGTATTGTGGATTTGCATCATTGTTGCTTTATAGTCTGATATAATCATATCCATATAGCATCATCTCGACTTGGAAGGGGTCGCATGGAAGAGGAGGAGCGCACGTTCACGCCCGGTCAGGCGGAGGCCATGGACGCCCTGCTGTCTGGCCGCAACGTGTTCCTATCGGGAAACGCGGGCACGGGCAAGAGCTACGTGCTCAACGCATTCATCGAGGAGCTTGAGGAGCGCGAGGTTCCCTACCTCGCCATGGCCCCGACGGGGATAGCCGCGCAGAACTTGCATAACGGCACGACCATCCACCGCACCTTGCAGGTGGGTTTCGGCGTGCTCGACCCGCACGACGAGAACAAGAAGACGCTCACGCGCAAGGTGCTCAACAAGGCCGAGGTCATCATCATCGACGAGGTATCCATGTGCCGCATCGACCTGTTCGAGCGCGTCATGAACATGGTGCTCGCAGCCAAGCGCGTCTCGGGTAGGAAGCAGGTCGTGCTCGTGGGCGACTTCTTCCAGCTCCCGCCGGTCGTGACCGATGATGACCGCAAGGTGCTGATGCAGCTGTGGCCGGGGAACGATGACGGCTACGCCTTCAAGTCGCAGCTGTGGAAGGGCATGGATTTTGAACCGCACGTCCTCACCGAGGTTGTGCGCCAGAGCGACCCTGAGTTCATCGGCCAGCTCAACCGCGCCCGCATCGGCGATAGGGACTGCATAGGCTACTTCAACGAGCGTTCCATCTCCGACCGCAAGCGAGCACCGGAGGATGACCTGTGGCTGTGCGCGACGAATCGCATGGCATCCACCATCAATGACGAGCGCGTGGGGGAATTGGAGCGCATGGGCGCGAGGGCGCGGACGTATACGGCGTACTCCTACGGAGATGTGAAGCCCTCGGACAAGCCAACTGACGATAAGCTCCGTCTCGTGGAGGGCGCACGCGTGATGCTGCTGGCGAACATGCCAGACCACGGTCTTGCGAATGGCTCGCTGGGGACCATCTCGGAAGTCGGGGTGGATAGCGTGATAGTCGAGTTCGATGACTGCGAGTACCCCGTCGAGGTGACCGAGAAGGAGTGGAAAGTGCTGAAATCCTCCGTGCGCGACTTCATCGGCGATGACGGCAACCCCGCGCAGGAGCTAGTAACCGACACGGTGGGGTCATTCACGCAAATCCCTCTTCGCCTCGCGTTCGCCATCACCATCCACAAGTCGCAGGGTCAGACCTTCGAGCGCTGCGCCGTCCACTCCAAGGTGTTCGGCGCGGGCATGCTCTACGTCGCCCTGTCCCGCTGCACCACCTTTGATGGACTCACCGTGTGGCCGAAGATAGAGCGGCAGCGCCTCTACGCCAACGAGTCGGTCATCGAGTTCTACGACTCCCTCGCCGCCAAGGTCGAGGAGGTACACGAGCCGTCTCAAGGCGCTCTGTTCGATGTGGATGCGCCTACGGCGGCGCTGGCCGCATCCACGGAGAGCACCGAGCCGATGAAACCGGGAGACGAGGATAAGGTCTACATCAAGTGCCCCGTGCATCTGGCGGAGCGCGTGCGCGGCTACATCGACGCATTGATGGAGACGGTTCAGGCATAGGAGGGGAAATGGAATTGCGTCAGGAGAGCCTGTTCGCCGACGAGACCAAGGGAGGTATCGAGGTCATCTACTCGAAATTCATCGACCAGCGGAGGATGGATTACAAGGCCCTGTTCGGTGGCTTCGACCATCTGAGGGTCATCACGTTCTCATATGGGCTAGGCTTCGTGGAGACGGTTGCCGACATGTTCGAGGATGTCGAGATAATCATCGGCTCCATGAACACCGTGCGACCCGACATCGTGGATGTCGCCATGCACCAAAAGTTGGAGATGAAGCGCCTTTCCAAGCGGAAGCAACTCGTGGAACGCGTCAAGGACGGCTCCGTGCGCATCTACTTCAACATGCGCAAGATGTCGCATGAGAAGCTGTACATACTGTCTGCCGACGATGGGCGCTGCCGCATCATCACGGGTTCAGCGAACCTCTCCAAACGAGCCTTCACGGGCGGTCAGTACGAGGAGATAACCTGCTTCGACGGCGATGCCGTGATGTTCGATAACCGCCTCGCCCGCTTCGAGTCGTTGAAGGGCATGTCGTCCACGACGCCGCTGGAACCCGCCGTCATGGTCGATTTCGCAAGTGTAGCCGGAGACTCCGAAGGTGAGTTGGAGTCGGTTCCGGTCATGAGGGCGAAGGGGGTCGTTTACCTCTGCGACATGCCGGAGGATGACGATGAGGTCGAGACCTTCTACACCTTCGACCCGAAGGACATGACGGAAGAGGAGCGCGAGCAATATGCCGCGATGCGGGAGCATAAGGTGGACTACAAGCCGGTCGCCGGTGGCCGCGTCATCATCCCTGATGAGGTGCGTCGCGTCATCAGCGCGGCAAGGGAGGCCAAAGCAGAGCGTGAGGTGCGTGCAATCGCCTATCCTAAGTTCCATTACGACACCGAGAGCGGCACGGCGACGCTGAACGGGGAGGTGTATGAAGTTCAGCCGGAGGGTGCGTGGGTAGATGATGCGCACCGCATCTCCGACATCATGCGCGGGTACGATTCTTTCATAGGTGATGTCGAGGTTACGAAGCAACAGTTCTTCAAGGTGCTCGCCTTCATGTTCACCGCGCCGTTCATGACGAGGGTGCGAAAGGTCGCGATGCGCCATGGCTACTCCTTCACGCTGTTCCCCCTATACTGCATTCTTTACGGTGACTCCAATGCGGGCAAGACCACCTTCATGGAACTGTGCCTGCAAGCGATGTACGGTTCTTCGCAGACGGGCAAGGTGTCACACGAGGAGTGGACACCGACCGGAATCAAGGCAATCAACCGCCTCTGCCCGGAAATGGGATTGCTGATTGACGATATGCCGTGGAAGCGATTCCAGACGAATGCCGATGCAATCATAAAGAGGGACGGGGCTTGGCTGAACCGCGAAGATGTCCTCAGCCCTATCTACACGTTGACGGTGAACAAGATGGGCGGGTTGAAGCCCGAGCTGGCGAAGCGCTCTGTTCCCATACGGACAGAGGTCCGCATCGACCGCGAGGTCGGCACGGTCGGCAAGAAGACTCTGAGCGATTCGATTGGGAGGCTCACAACCGCCTTCTTCCTCGAATACCTTGCCCGCATGGAACCGCTGGTCGAGGAGATGGAGGACATGATACGTGTCGGGTCGCGAGACTATCTTCCAGACCTCCTGAACCTGTCGAGTGTCACGTTGCGGGAGATGTTCGAGGAGGCTGGCGAGTCCGATACGTGGAACACGCCCTTGACGTTCCGCGATTTCATCGGTGAGACCGCGACCGCCCGTGTGGCGAGGGAGAAGCTGCTTGAGGCATGGCGCGTAGACCCCTCGCAGTTCAAGGTGCGTCCAAACAATCAAGGGGTGGAATACAAACCGGATGGCTCTGATGCCGATAGGACGCTCAAGTTCGAGGTGAAGGCCATCTATGACGAACTTCCGGCATATCTCAATGCGGCGATGGTGAACAGCGTCATCGTGTTCAAGGATACCGCCTCTCTTGAGTCGTTCCTTGGCGTGAGACTCGACAAGAGCCTCGGCGCGATGGTGCGCAGGGCTGTCCGCACGATGCGCGGAGGCAAGGCGGATTAGACGACAGGCGGTAGGTTTTAGATGGGCAAGTCATGGGTAGCTGCTGGTGGTCGAACAATAACGGACGAGATGGTCGAGCGCTGGGAGCGCGAGTTGGAGACGGGCGAGTTCTTCGACAAGGGGGTGACGGTCGGCGGTGTCGTGGACGGTCAACCTCACCGCTCGATGGATGAGGATGGGGAGATTCTTGGCTTAGACGGCGATGATGTATGATGTACCCGTACCGGCGAGGGCATTCAGGACTTCAAGAAACGTGTTCATAGGCATTGCCCCTCTCACCGTTCGCACACGGGGGTTAGCCGGTACGGGGATGTATGGGAGCTGATACGAGTCTCGACCTCGTTTTCAGTTATTCGCAGGTGCTGGTAACGCCTGCGAACGAACCCAGTTTCCCGGCAGCACTCCATATCCCAACTATGGGGTGCTGCACCCCTTGGATTGCATGATGATGGAAGGAAATCGACATGAGTTATTACAACCCAGAGGTGTACGACCCGAAGAAGCTGTTGGGGGAAGATGCGGCGGTGATGGAGGGGTTTTCGCTCTGCGGGCAGATGGTCCTCGACAGGCTCGATGAGATGGAGGACAACGGGCTGATGGATGAATCTATCCCCCTGTTCAGCGAGCTGTACCGTCAGGTGGCTCATGACATCAAGGGGCGTATCGCCAACCTTCTTGACTGTGAGAAAATCGAACTCACCGTCTCCCTCATGGAGGCCGAGCCGGAGCGCTACGCAGCCGATTAGCCGCCAATCTCCCGTTCCCACCGATATGGCACCTCAGGTAAGACCAGCGATGCGGTGGAAAGGCTTCGGATAGCGTCGAAGAGCGGAGAGATGGCAAGGAGACGAAAAGAGCTGACATGCTCGGCGATGGAAGAGCGAAGACTTCAACCGACTTGACGTGACTCGATAAGGAGCTGAGTTGCCAAGTTCAGATGGGATGCGAAAGGGAATAGCAGAGCAAAGAGCGGACTGGAGAAGCGGGGAGATGCCCGCACGGAAGGGGTTGCGCCTCGGCGCGGCCCCTTTTCTCATGGACGGAGAGGGAGGGAAGGCAAGGAGGGAGGAGAAAGGGTTGACGGTTCCAGAGATGGCGGCGGTGCAGAGATGGCGGGTGGTCCGCATGGGTGGCGGATGGGGGAGGGCAAGGATAGGGGCAAGCCCCTATGACCCAGTTCCACGCAGGGGCGACCTTGTGAAGAAGGTATGTAGGAATGTAGTTTACCACATTGATAGCATGATAGGTTGATATAATTAAGCCACAGGCAACCACGAGGGAAGGAACCCCACCATGAAGTACAAGGGCATCGAGCTTGAGGGTCTGGACAAGGATGTCAAGCTGGCGCACAGCCGCTTCACGGAGGCCGACGAGGGCACCGACTGGATTGACAAGTTGCTCACCTGTGACAAGGCCGCGCTCATGCCGACCCAATTCCACGAAGTCAGCGCCCTCAGCTCCGTCATCAATATGGACTACCAGATTTGCAACGGCGGCATAGAGCAGTACGTCTTCAACGGCTACCACGAGTACCGCGCACCGTACAGCGATGATGACGTGGCGCAGCTCGATTTGAACCAGCAGTTCATAATGCTTTGCAGGTTGGTGGCTTTCGGCGGCGATGTCTTCCCCGGGATGGATAAGAATGAGGCCGTCCTTCGTTGGGCGGGGAACTTCCACCACTGTGATTGGGAATCGCTTCTCGATGGCGATGAAGATGGGTATGTTGACGAGTATCAGTTGGGGAAGTTGGAGGAGTGCGAGCAGGCTTACTACGACGGTGTTAGCGAACATGTGGCTTTTCTCTGCGAGGCATACGCCCAGTACCTCTGCAAGTCATACGGAATCGCCTAGCTGGTCGATGAAGGGGGCACCCACGAGGTGTCCCCTTTTCCTTGGCATGGGCGAATCGTTCCCGCGTGTCCATGAAAAGGGTTGTGTGCGATATATGTAGGTTCCTACTTTACCATATTTGTGGGTTGGTAGTTTGCTATGATGATAGCGGCACAACGGAAAGGACACGCCATGGGCAGCTACTTCCACGTCATCGAGCGCAAGGTCGGCGGGAACCTCGACGCGTTCCGCCGTGAGCTCGGCCGTCTCCGCGAGAGCGGGCACTTCCACCGCGACCGCCATGAGCGCATTATGCGCATCGCCAAGACGGTGGGTTTCGGCCACATCGTCCGCCAGTGCCTCGTGGACACCGGGCACCGCGCCGGTTGCGAGGTCCATGTGCTCACGAGCACGGGAATCGTCCTCGTGTTCAACGCGCATTCGCGCAAGCTCGTCACCGTCCTTGTGGCGCGTCCGGGTCAGGTCGCGCGTTACTACGAGCCTTTCGGGGAGGATGTGCCGGATTGGCTGATGGCTCGGGCGTATGAGAACACCTGCGTCCGTCATCTGAACTACTAGGAGAAGGGAAGGAAACGACATCATGGATTACTACTTCTTCATCAAGCTGCGCCGCAAGGTGCCCACGCGGAAGCACAAGCTGGGCATGGACACCGCAGTTTGCCGCGCCCACAGCAAGGAGGAGGCGGTGGCGCAGCTCCTACCTGAGATGCGGGATTGCGTCGAGTTCGTGTCCCAGCGCTGGACGATGCGCGATTGCTACCCGAACCCGAAAGGTATACTGAGGGACGAGGTTATCTAGCCATCAAGGGAAAGGATTGAGATATGGCTGACAAGAAGGACGAGATGTATCTGGTGGGCTGGTGCCCCGATTGCGGAAGGACCGTGGTCGTGCGGAAGGAGGATGAATGGACGTGCGGGTGCGGGCATGACCTGCTGAACCTCACCGCCTGTTCCTCCCCCGTGGAGATTGCCGATGCCGTCGCGCTGATGGAGACCGTCAAGAACGACGCTTTGCGCGAACCTGATGCCATCCGTCGCCCCACGCTCGCCGAGGAGGCTGCGAACGCCCGTGCGGCTGCTGCGGCCTTGGCCGAGGAGGAGACGCGTTGCGAGGATGACGGTGACGATGGTGCTCCCGACATCATCAAGGAACTGTTCTGCGAGCTGTTCCGTGACGATGATTGCGAGGGTTGCCCCCTGTGCCGAAAGGACGGTGGCACGACCGACTCCGACGAGCTGCCCGGTGAGGGCGAGGTGCGCATGTTCATGGTTACGCCGACGCCGTTCCCGGTGTGGGTGCGCGGTGAGGACTGGGTGGATGCCGCCCATGTCTTGCGCGGCGACATCGAAGAACTTGCCATCGCCGGTTTCTCGGCTGCGGTGAAGGAGGGTTCGGTGCATCTCAACGCCGTGCCCGTCAGCGATGACGAGGATGCGCCGGGTATCGTCATGTTGGAGAAGGTCGTCCGCGAGTAGCGGGCCGGTTCATATGGTTGCGGGGCCGTGCCGCAGGTGGCGCGGCCCCTTTTTCGACCCGAGAGGGAGAGGTCATGGAATCCAAGTACGATTACGTCGTGTTCGACATCGAGACCACGGGGCTTCACCCCGAAAGCGACCAGATTTGCGAGATTGCCGCCATCGGCGTGAAGGACGGCCTGCCGCAGGGCTTGTTCTCGACGCTCGTGGCGATTGAGGGGTCTATGCCCGAGGCTGCGGGGCGCGTCAACGGCATCACCGACGATATGCTCAAGGGCGCTCCCGCCATCGGCGATGCGCTTGACGCGTTCCTCGACTTCATCGGGGAAGACGCGACCCTCGCGGGGCACAACATCGCCTCCTTCGACATCCCGTTCGTGCAGGCCGCAGCCGCCAAATCCGGTCGCGTCTTCATCTACCCCTATGTCATCGACACGTTGGAGGTGGCGAGGGAGCTGTGGCCCGACCTGCCCAGCCGCTCCATGGACAGCCTGCGCGACATCCTCGGAATCGAGCGCACGGACGCGCACCGAGCATTGGCGGATTGCTATGACGAGCTTGCGCTCTTGAACGCCGAGCTTTCGGTCATCATGCAGTCCTACGCCCGGAAGATGGATTACTGCCGAAGCGAGCTTCTGCATATCGCCGGTGAAATCGCCGAGGAGATTGGGGAGTAGGCGGTCGCCGTGGATGGCATGGACACCGTTTACAGCTTGGAGGTCTGGGTGCCGGACGGGGAGCAATGGCGCTGGTCCGCCATCGGCGCGTACCCGACCTTGGATATGGCCGTGGCCGTCGGCGAGGGCTTTCTGTCCGTCAAGCCCTACCGCGTGAGGCGGGTGACGGGTGTCGGTGGTGGCTTCCGCGACTTCCTTGCCGAGGAGGTCTTCGCCAACGCCCTGACCGGTCGCATGAGGCTCCTGCGTGAGAAGTTCGGCCATAAGGGGAGGGGGTAGGGTCTCCCAAGTCATGATGGAATTATGCGTCTCAATGTTTCCATCATTATTGTTTTATAGTTTGCTATGATTGTAGGCAGCAGACGGCACCGAAGGGACGGTGCCGAGGACCATGGAAGGATGGTACGTATCATGAAGAAGGACGGGAACCGCCTTGAGGGCATCGGTGAGCGAATCGCCGTGCGCCTGACCCTGCTTGAGGAGGCTCTGGGCATGACCCCCGGCGACCCCGAGATTTACGGCAACTGGATTGCCTCGAAGGCCCCCGAGCCGGAGAACGGCGCTGAGGAGGTCGGGGTCATCGAGGGCATGGATGCCGTGGAGGACGCGACCACCTGCTTCCCCCGCACGGAGGATGGCGTGCCCTTCTGCTGGGACTACCAAATCAAGGGCTTCTTCAAGGACGCCTGCTCGGCCCTGCGCCGCGTGCCCGGTACCCGTTCGAGCAAGCTGACGGCCTTCAAGAAGGTTATCGACGGCACCGTGTTCGTGGAGCAGCGCAGAATCCCGTTCCAGCTCCCCGAGGGTGCCGAGTGCGGTCGCTGCGAGCGCCCGCTTCGCGCCAGCTCCGCCTCCGGCGAGCGCGTGGCGCTGGCCGCATCCGAGACCGTCCCAGCCGGTACCGTGCTTGAGTTCAGCATCCTCGTGATGAACCCCAAGGACGCGGAGACCGTGCGCGAGTGGCTGGACTACGGTGCCCTGCGCGGCCTGTTCCAATGGCGCAACAGCGGCAAGGGCCGCTTCGAGTGGGAGGAGGTCGCCAAAGAGGACTGACCGCGCGACCCATATACGCGGATACGGCACCACGGGTAAGACCGGCGATGCTGCGAGATGGATACGAAACGCGGCGCACGTCAGAGGCGAGCGCAGAGGTGAATGTACAAGCTGCGGATTCGCACCGAAACGCACCGATACGAAGGGAGATGGAAAAGACAGGCAATGCAGCGCGATGATGCGCTCATAGGATGACGGCGGGTCATGGGGCTTCAACGGCACCGTGGCCCGTCCATATAAGATATACTCCTGATTACATGGAAGGATGATGCAGATGACAGGTCAGACGGACACCGTGGTGAGGAAGCGCCGCGCACTCATCGCCGTGGGCGTGCTGCTGCTCGCGCTTTGCGCGGGTGGCGCGTACCTCGCCCTCAAGGGCGGCAAGACCGGCGGTGCCACCTTGGGCGGTTACGATGACATGACCAAGGAGGAGATTCAGGCCGAACTCGACCGTCAGGCGCGTGAGTCCATGATGACCATCTCGCTGGACATGACCCCGACCCTCTCCGCCGATGGCTCCAAGCTGGCAGTGCGCGTCGCCAACGTCGAGGAGAACCGCTTCGACCAGCTCATCGAGGTGGAGCAGGACGGCAAGGTCATCGGCTCCTACAAGGGACTCAAGCCCGGTGAGAAGCTGGACGAGATTGACGTGACCGGCGCGAAGCCCGGTGCCGCGACCGTGACCGTTCAGGCCATGGAGGACGGCGAGCCGTCCGGCAACCCCTCCGGCTTCGAGGTCACCATCGCCGCATCCGAATAGCCGTAACATCGCGATAGGGAATCGCGAGCGGATAGGACCCCGTTTAGGGGAGAAAGGGGCATGACATGCCTAAGTTCAAGAAGGGCCTTGCTGGAATCATGGCTGCGGCGATGCTCGCAACAGCCATCGGCACCCCGGCTGCCGCCTTCGCGGCCACGAACAAGACCACGACCGTGACGGTCAAGGCAGATGATTCCAACCTGACGGTGACGGTGCCGACGGTCATCCCGTTCACCATGGGCGCTGACGGTCACCTGACCTCCGCCTCCTCGGGTGCGCTGCAAATCGTCAACGGCTCCAATTTCGGCATCCACGTCTCCGGCGTCTCCGTGGCGAAGCAGTCCCCGTTCAACATCGTGGCCGACGCCTCCAAGGCCAGCGAGGACAACGCGGTGGACTTCCAGTTCGGCGTGGACTCCGCCCTCATCGACGCCGCCGCCCCGAAGGCCAAGACCGGTTCCTACGACCTCGCCCCGACCGGTGCCGCAGGTGCGACCCTCGCCCTCAAGGCGCAGGGAGACGCGAAGAACGTCAAGGAGGACATCGCCAAAGACAAGACCGTGGCGACCATCACTTGGACGTTCGCTGCCGGTAACGCGAAATAGTCTCATCTCGATGTTGTTGCAGCCAGAGTTTGGTGTTTTTTCATGAAGGGAGGGGAGGATGAGAAAAGGAAAAGGTATCGCCTCTTGCATGTGCGCGGCATATCTGATGTTGGTGTTTTCCTTGATGCCCGCGCGAGCTGAGGCGGTGCGAGCCGAACCAGTTCCCGGTGATGAGACGGTTGTTGCTGAACCGATGCCGAATACGTCGTTGGTTTCTGAGAATATTAGTATGTATTCATTTCCAGCGTCGGCGCACATCAAGGCAAATTATGGGCTGGACTCGATTATTTTATCGGCGACTTATGAGAATAATAGTGATGGCGGGCAGTATTTTTGCGCATGGATGGCTCCGCATGTCGGCACGACGAAGCCCATATTGGTGATGCTCCCTGAGGCTTATGTCGGTGCGCAGAGCATTGGCCCTGAGGTCTCATCGGGTGATGTGAAGGAGGTCGTGGCTCGATACACCGGTAACCCAGTCAAGCGCCAGTCGAGCTGTGTGCTGGATAAAACGAATCACGTATATAGTGTGACCACAGGGTTTACGTCGTCATCATATAGATTTGGAACATGGATGGCGTTAAAGTTCAGTGATGGCAGTTATGATACTGATAACGCTGACAACAAGACACCGGGTATGATTACCATTTATGACCCGATTGTGTACAGTGCAACATGGGTGGACTCGAGTTCTTCCGATATGTATCGAGTGGATAAGGAGCATTCCAAGGTCTTATATCCGTATGGTCTCACTTGGAATGCTTTAGGCTATCCTATTGCGACGTATGATAGGTACGCCCATTATCAGGTGAAGTCCTTGAGTGGTCGTACCGCGACGGAGGTCGTGAAGCTGCCTGCTGTCGGGCAGTTCAAAGTGACATATCATGCGAATGGGGAGGGCGTGTCCAACATGCCGTCTCCATCAGGAACGAAGTGGTTCTATCAAACAGAGAATATCACCTATACGGAACCAACGCGCTCGGGGTACACGTTTGGGGGATGGTATACGGAGCCGGATGGTGGGACACGTTACGAGGCTGGGCAGTCGGTGACTGGCCGTGCGATAGATTTGGACCTATATGCACATTGGGAAAGCGATGTGACCGACGAGAAACCACCCGCTCCCGGTACGATACAGGTGAGGGTTCCGACCACGATTGCCTGCACTTTGTTGGGGGATGGCACCGTCGTCGTTCCCTCCGGTCTATCCATCAAGAACTCCGGTGACGCTGTGGTGGTCGATGCCTATACGGCTGACGCCATGGGAAACGCAGTCGATTTCACGCTCGACATCGGTGGGGCACGTGCACTGAGTCGAGCCGGTGGGAAGGATGTCGCGCCGGCTCGCGGAATCGACTTGAACAGCGGGACCACAGGTGCCTTGGCGCTCAGTGTATCGAAGCTGAACCGTCAATCGAACGGGAACCTCATGGATTCCGCCACCACTGGCGCAGTCGGTATGGTCAGGTTGGGCTTCAAGTTCAACTTGAAGGAAATTCAAGGGAAGGTGTCCATTGAGGGAGGCACATCAGTAGGCTCCATGATGACGGCGAAAGTATCTGGTGCGCAGGAGGACGTCGTGCCGGGATACCAGTGGTATCGCGTCGGTGAGAATCGTGAGTCTTTGGTGTCTGAGTACATTCCGATGTTCGGTGAAGTGGAGCGGGAGTTCACTTGCGGTGACAACGCGGCACTCACCTTCTCAATCATGGACTCCAACTACGTCAGGAACGACGTGACGGTCACGGTGTTGGATGCGGAAAGTGGTCAAACCGTGTACAGCAAGACCATGGTGTCTAACGGGTCCTCCGAGACAGGATTCTTGCCACGGGCGGGACGCTATCGCTTGCGCATATCGAACAACGACCCGATGGAACATTATCTGGACGCATACGTCGATTCCAAGTCGCCCATGGAGATTGTCGGGGCGACAGGTAGCACGTATGTCACCACCGGTGAAGACGATGGAAAGCAGTTGTTTTGCAAGGTCTCCGATGCTTCCGGCAGGTATACGGGGACGTTGACGAGCAATAAGATTCTCCCGACCCGTGAGAACCCGAAGGAGGCATCCAATGAGTAGCCATATCTCGCCCCGTGCAATCACGGTTTCGCTTGCATTGGCCCTTGCGACACCCGTTGCTATGTTAGGCTCCCCCGCCTTTGCAAACACCACTCAGGTGACCATCCGAGCCATAGAGTCCGATGATGGGAAGCAGGAGGCTGGCAGTTACGACAAGACCGGTGGCATCGGGTTCACGCCGGTCATCACCGCCTTGGGAGCGGCCTCGGTCGCGTGCCTGACCCTCGCGCATCGGCTCGACAAGGACGATGATGGCGAAAATTCGGCTGTATGATACCTTGACCTGCCCGTTTCCTGCCTGACGCGCTGTAAGCCGATTCTAGGCGATACCATCCGACATAGGTCATCTAGAACATGGATGACGAGAAAGACCCCGCAGATTTGATTCTGCGGGGTCTTTTTTCAGCTATTTCCAGTTCGTTTGCTCAAGCCCTAGGTTGGCCTCACCGGTCTGCGTCACGTTCACGGCATTCGGGCGGGCGGTCACGCTCCATCGCCTTGGACGCCTCCTTGGCGTTTACCGCTTCCTCCTTGAGGGAGACGGGTCGGTCGATGGCGGCTTCCCGACGGCGCTCCTCCCGGTACAGCTCGTAGGCCGGTTCGAGTATCACATCCCTCCTCACATCTATGAGCTGCGAATAGAACTCGCGTCGAACTTCGCCGATGCCCGGGGTCTCCTCGATGAGGCGGTGTATTGCGTCGAAGTCCATCTTGGGCATGATGTCGCCGAGCGCGGCGCGTGCCCTCGCGCCTTCATCGGATAGCAGGAACTCATGGTAGGAGACCTTGTTCTTGCCGATGCGAAGTGCCGCGCGTGGGAAGTCCAAGACCCTCTTCACGAGGCTGTCCCTGTCCTTGATGAAATCAGACATGGCGGATTCGTTGAGCGCCGGATAAAGGCTCGAACCGCAGTCGTAGACGGGTGCAAGGTCGATTATGGCGTTCGCACGCCTATCGAGGATGTATCCCCAGTTTCCGGCGTGCCTGTCGAAGTTGCCGATGAGGGAGTCCACGGCGAACATCTGCCAATATCTCTCCTCGGCTGCCTCCCTGATGCCTTCGAGGTAATCATGCTCGGAGAAGATGCCGAGGAGGTTTTCGAGTAACGGTGTGCGCCCTCCCGCCGTGGAGCTTCCGAGGAATGAGTTCTCAAGTTTCTTGAACTCGACGAGTGTCACATCCTCCGCGTCCGGGCGGGATTCTATGAAATCGCGACAGGCGACGACGGTCCTCCCGTTGAATGTTCCCAATATCGTCTGCTGGGTCGGCAGACCGGCGAGAGCGTAGATGTGCGAGCCAAGGTATTCGGATACCGGCGTGCTGGCGTAGCTCGCTTGCAGCGGCTTGTGTTCGTCCGATTCGAGCTTCTGCCCGAACTTCAACATGTAGACCTCGCCGTTGTATATGATTTTCCTCTTGAAGTCGGCTCCCTCGTAACTGTTGACGAGACCCTTGCAATCCGTGAAATCAATCATTCCCATGCTTCCATCCGTACTGCACGTAGTACCACCGCACCCACGCGTCGTTCTCCTCGCTGACGCTCCGCGCCGATGCCTGCACCTCGTCGAGGTAGCAGTCGAGGTTCATCACCTCGTCACGCTCCCAAGCTGCCAACAGCTCGTTTATCGCGAGTTCGAGGTCATATGGCACCTCGAATGGCAACTGGTTCGGTCTCAGGATACCAGTCGTGTCCATACGGTCATCCCTCCTTTCACATAGTTTTATATCTTACCATTATACTACAATACCCCTACATTCTCAACCCCCTCGATAGTTGGTTGCAGTGGGAAGGCAAGGAGAGAGGAGGAGGGGTTGATGGTCACAGGAAGGACGGTGTTGCGGAGATGGCGGCTGGTTCGCGTGGGTGACGGATGGGGGAGGGCAGGGATAGGGGCAAGCCCCTATGACCCAAGTTCCCTGCGGGGCGACCTTGTGGAGAGCGTATGTGGGATTGTAGTTTACTACATTGGTAGTATGGCACATTGATATAATTAAGCCACAGGCAACCGAGAGAAAGGAACCGACATGTTCGAGCCGAAGTGCGACTGGTGGAGGAAGATTAAGTGGGAGGACAAGACGGTCCTGTTGAAGGGCATCCTCTCCATCAAGAGGAAGGATTACGGCAGGTTCGTCGAGCTGGCGATGGACGCGGGCATGAGGGAGGCGCTTGCCGGGGATTACGACGAGGAGTCGCAGAGCGGCGAGTTCTGGTTCGATGCCGAGAAGGAGGGGCCGCGCGGCATCCTCAACTGGCTCGGCTTCTCGGTGGAGGACGAGACCGAGGATGGCATTGATTTCGTCTTCTTCGAGGACAGCGGCATCGCCGCGTACAGGGATGACATGGGCCGCGCCGTCTTCGAGGCCTGCGCCCCCGTCATCGGGGCCGGTTCGGTCCTCGTGTTCATGGAGAACTGGGACGAGGCAGAGGAGAAGGACCCGCGCATCTGGCGCTATACGTTCGATGGCGAGAAGATGCACGTCCAAGGTGGTCGCTTCGTCTTCGACTAGGTGGCAAGAGGGGCATCCGCGAGGGTGCCCCTTCCTTATGGAGAGTCTATGTGGCATACTGTGTTACCATATTTATAGTATTGTAGGTTGCTATAATTAAAGCACGTTAAGACCCAAGGGAAGGAAGCCACATGAAGCGCAACGACCTGAACGCCATCATCACGGGCATCGTGCATCGCTACATCGAGGACGGCTGGGTCCTTGAGATGGACAATGCGAGTTACAGCGATGTCGTGGGCGTGCATTTTCTCTCCCGTGGCCGTGAGCGCGTCGCCGTCGGCATCCGCCGCCCCGAGTTGAAAGAGGTGGCTGAGGACGGTCGCTTCGCGAATTTGCGGGGGTTGGACTCGCGCATCCTGTTCGAGTGCCGCGCCCCGAAGGGGTCCTTTGATTGGGACGAGCCTGAGAACGTCATCAGCGAGCGCGTGTTCTTCAAGGTCGATGGTGATTGGTACGTCGATGATGCCCATGAGGCGGATGGAGCGAAGGCCAAGAGGCGCGAGAGGGCGAGGCGCGACTTCTACCGCAATGTCTCTTCCCGTTCATTCCACCCCACCAAGGCGTTCCTCGACAAGTGGGTTCGCGAGATGTACGGATGGAAGAACGTCAGACCCTCCGATGTCGTCATAACGAAGGAGACTTGCGCAAAGGGGATTTATTACCGTGTGCGGAAGACCGTCGGCAATGGGGACTTCTTCTCGGTCACGAGCTTTGGAAAGCGCTAGGCGCGGCATGGGAGGGGCACCGGAAGACCGGCGACCCCTCCTTGATTTGTTGAAGGATTGGGAGGATGAAGAAGATGGAGAACCTTGTCGAGGACAACGGAATCTGCGATTGCCATTACCTGCTGACCATGCGGTTGGCCTTGCAGAATGAGGTTGAAAGCCCATTTGGTGATAACTGCATATATGACTTGGGTGATTGGTGCGCACCATGGTGGCGCAAGCCCGTGAGCTACGCCGATTTGGATGCGTTCTTCGAGTCCCACGGGTGCGGTTGGCTCCGCCAGTCCATCGGCATCGGTAGTTGGCGCGGCGTGGCAGGGGAGGGTGAGAAGGCCGAGCGGATTATCCGCACGAGCCTTGAGCAGCATGGCCTTACGCTCGAACGGGCACGTGCCCGTTACGGCAAGAGGCGCGTCAGCGAAGCTAGGAAATGGGCTGAGACCGTGGCTTTCTTCGCCACCGGGTGCTCGTTCCTCGACATCGCCGAGGTCGTTGACAGGTCGGTGGCGCAGGTGTCCAAGGAGATATACGACACTTGGTGCGAGGATTATTACATCGGTTGCGTGGACAACATCGCCAAGTTGGCGTTCGACGGTTATCTGGTGCGCGAGCAGGGACTTGATGAAGATGGAGTCGAACCGGGCGAGGTCATCGTGCTTGAGGAGTACATGGAGGGTGTACCGCAGGAATCGCGCGGCCTTGGCACGTCCGACGTACACGGCGTGTAGAAGATATGAAGGTTACTATATTCCAACTATACTGGCATTGTAGTTTGCTATATTGGTAGTGCCGAAAAGGCAGGTAGTCACATCCGAGTAGATTGGATTCAGAATGGCAATCAACCGAGTCATCATCGAGGGCAATCTGACGCGCGACGTGGAGATGCGGGCCACCGCCAGCGGCCTCGCGGTCGCCGGGTTCACCGTCGCGGTCAACGAGAAGCGCAAGAACGCCGAGGGCGAGTACGTCGATGCCCCCGTGTTCGTCAAGTGCTCCCTGTTCGGCACCCGCGCCGAGAAGCTGTCCAAGTACCTCCTCAAGGGAACCAAGGTCACCATCGACGGCAAGCTGCGCTACTCGCAGTGGGTCAAGGACGATGAGAAGCGCCATGAGCTGAGCGTCATCGTTGACCAGCTTGAGTTCAGCGGCGGCAAGCGCGAGCAGACAGGCGACGCGCCAGCGACCCCTTACGAGCCGTCCCACGCGGCACCCGCCCCGGTTCCCGAACCCGAACTCGACCTCTATGACGAGGACATCCCGTTCTAGGTCCGGTCGTGAGACCCGTCCTATTCGCGGTCGGTTGGGCGTCCCTGATGCTGGCGGTCGTGCTCGCGGCATCCGGCATCGCCCACGACGCCGCCTACATCTTCGCGCGGAGGAGGATGACCCGCGCACGGATGCTGCGAATCTCCCTGTTCGCCCTCCTCGCGCTCATCTTCATCCTCATCTCGTTCCAAGTCTGACATCTATGAAAGGTCCCGCATATGGCTATCTCGGATAAGGTCAAGGTCGGAATGGCGGAATACGTGGTCCCGGCCACCATCCTCGTGGAATTTGCGGCAATCGCCGCGCTCGCATGGCGTCTGGGCGGTTGGGTCTGGTCCGTGGCGGCGATGGCGATGGTCGCCGTCCTGCTCCTTTTCGCCCTCGCGTTCTGCAAGGCTGCGAAGGCCGCCGACCCCGACGGGGCCGATGACTGGTGGGGAGAGTGATGTGGATGAAGTCCAAGGGAGGGCATATGGCCCGGAACCCGCGCCCCATCGACGGGGGCCTCGCCATCATGGTGGCCGCTGCGGCACCGATGGGCGCTATCGTCTCCCTCGCCTTGGGCTGCTATATCGGCCTGAGCGCACCCGAAGTGCTCGCGGTCGCGTTCCTGTTCACCGCGCTGCTCACCATCTACGCCGTGACGGTTCGCGCCCTTTGCTTGGAATACCGCAAGAGCGGCCTCGCTGATTAAGCGACTCATGAATCAAGACATGAAAGGACTGATGTATATGTTCACGATTCTGTTCCTCAACCAGAAGGGCGGTGTCGGCAAGACCACCCTCGCCGACGAGCTGGCGTTCGCGCTTGAGCGCCGAGGCTCCACGGTGGCGTTCGTATCCACCGACCCGCAGGGCGGCTCCGTCCACGAGGTCTGCGATGACCCGGACTACGCCGAGTCCTGCGATTACCAGATTGTCGATACGGCGGGCGTCTTGAACGACGGCATGGGCGATTGGTGCCGCGCCGCCGATGTCATCCTCATCCCCATGCTCCCGAGCACGCGCGATGTGGAGCCGACCATGCGCACCTACCAAATCGCCAAGGACTCCGGCACAGGTGCGGCAATCCGCCTCGTGGTCAATAACTTCTACGCGTTCGGCAAGCTCGACAAGCAGCTCGTGGAGTTCCTTGAGTCCGAGCAGGTGCCGGTCATCGCGAAGGTGCCCCGCGCGGTCGCCCTCTCGCAGGCCGCAGCCGAGGGCAAGTCGGTCGCGGAGCACAGCCCGCACAGCCACGTCATCCCGGCTCTTGAGGAGCTGGCAGATTCCATCATCAATGAGAAGGAGAAGAAGTATGTCTAACAACAGCAACGCCTTCATGGCCTCCGCGAAGAAGTCCAAGCGCCAGCAGGCCTCCATCCAGCACGCGCAGCCGGAGGTCGATGAGCTGGTGTGCATCAACGTCCGCATCCCGAAGTCCATGCACACGAAGCTCCAATATCACAAGGTGGAGACGGGTGAGAACATGACCGTCCTCATCAACCGCCTCCTCGAAGCCGAGTTCGCGTAGGCGGTGCGCGATGGGAAAGCGAACCGGGGTATACAAGTACATCCATGCGCTCCCCCGCGATGCCTACGGGAACCGCTATCGCATCGGGGGCAAAATCCTCTCCCAGAAGTTCGGTCTGGGCACGGTCATCGGGGTCGCGCGTGGCGGCGATGGGCGCATCTGCGTCGTCTGCAACTTCCGCGCGGCCTACGGCGAGGCGGGCAAGTTTACCTCTAAATGGCGCACGTGGCTCGTGCCCGCCGAGGAGGGCGTCGCGGTCGAGGTGAAGGAGGAGACGGATGTCGAAGCCCGATAAGCCCATATTCAACCAACAGGGCGGACGCGGGAAGCTCTACGGCCCGACTCATGGGGCGACGTACATGGGCACGTACCAGATGCCCGACGGCAAGATGGACCGCCGCATGTTCAACTGCGCCACCAACAAGGACGCCATCAAAGCCTACACCGATTGGTGCGCCGACATGGACGCGCGAATCTTGGAGGAGATGGAGGAGAAGGTGCGGCCCAAGGCGAAGGCGCAACAGCCGAAAGAGAAGCCTGCATACACGGAACCGTTCAAGAAGGACGAAGTGAAAGGAGCCGACATGGCGACAACGGCAGATGCGAAACTCGACAAGATTTACGTCGTGATGGTGGTCGGCGGCGTGGCCGTCGCGTGGTGCGAGTCATTCGACAAGGCGGTGGCCGTCTGCGACGCGCTCACCCTCGGTGCGAAGGCCAGCGGTTTCGCCGCCACCTACGATGTGGTCGAGGTCAAGAAGTGGACGGCGTAGACATGTTGAAGCTGAATTTTGAAAAGTCGATTTTCATCCCGACGGGTTGGCCGGGTTTAGATGCCGAACTTAACGGTGGGCTGCTGTCGAAGACCGTGACGGCTGTTCTTGCGAAACCCGGCATGGGAACATCCGCATTCGCGATGAACATCTGTCTTAATGCCGCCGCGCACGGCCATAGGTGTCTTCTCTTTACACATGATGGCGTCGATTTGTGCTTTGCGAAGATGCTTGCGTCAGAATCTCTCGCCTCCATTCATACAGCCCTGCGATTGCATTCTAATGCCGATGTCGTGAGCGATGAGATTCTGACTGCTTTAGAAGACCTCTCCAAATTGGATATAAAACTTCGTGATATTCCATCTACTGTAGTTGAGCTAGAGAATGTTATCAGCGAGTTTGCGTATGTCGATAATTCCGGGCGCGGGAAATCGACCGTGATTGTGGTAGACGGATTGGATGATTTTGATTGCAGCCCCACTAGCCTCTGCAACTGTTTGAAGAAGTGCGCGGACTCTTGCAATGCGGCGGTCGTGTTGACTGCGCACGGTTGGCACGATAGCGCTGATGTGAAGAATGCCATGGAGCGTTGCGATGCCGTTCTGTCAATCGCGCAGGATGAGGACGAGGCCGCGACGGAGCTGTCCATCCATAAGTGCCGATACAGTGGCCCCTTCTACTATGGCGGACATACCGTGCGGTTGGTGTTTCTACCGCGTAACGCGAAGTTTTACGAGTTGGACATGAGCGATGAGCATGAAGTCTCTTAGAAGAAGCATCGGCGAGATTTCCAGAAGATGAGAGGGTTGAGCGAGTTGAGCGCATCGAAACGTGAACGCAGACATGCCGAGCACAAGCGTTATTACGCACAGACCGCCTTCAAGTACGAGCGGCGAAGGTGGACGGATGACGAGGATAAGTTGGTTCTCATCCAGAGGATTCCCGATAGCGAGCTTTCACCAATCATCAAGCGTTCGATGAAGTCCATCTCGAACCGCCGCTGGCGTTTGCGCAAGGCGGCATCTGAGAACAAGCGAACCGGCAATGCCGGAGAGTAAGGAGATAGAAATGGAGAACGACAACCACCTGCCCGAGATGACTGAGGAGAAGCGCAAGGCCGCACTTGAGCGCTCCTTGGCTGCGCGGCGCGAGCGCATGGAGTTCAAGGACCTCGTGAGGAAAGGGGAGCTTTCCCTTGCCGACGCCCTCGATGATGACCGCGCCAAGCGCATCCGCGTCCACGAGTTCCTGATGTGCATCCCCGGCATCGGCAAGGCCAAGGCCGATGACATCATGCGCAAGCTCGGCATCGCGGAGAACCGCCGCGTGCAGGGTCTCGGTAGCCGACAGCGCGAGGGAATCATCGAGCTTGTCGCGAAGTTGAAGTAGGAATATGGAGCCGCCCGTATGGGCGGTTTCCCATATCAGCCGTCCGCGACGAAGGGAGACGCAATATGGACGAGCGCAAGAACAAGATGACCGATGAACGCTATCGTGAGATTCTTCCGGTGGCCTACATGACCGCCGCCATCGTGAAGGGCCGTCAACCAAGACCCGTAGAAGTGGGTCTATGCGCAAGGGCAATCGTTGATGCCGAGGATGAGAACAACCTAGCCTATCGCGTGGCGATGGCGACCAAGATTCACTGCACCATCGTCGGCGTGAAGCGAGTTCCCACGAAAGCCAATTCCGACAAATACGAAATCACCTACCGCACGTTAGGGAGGGACGAGGACGAGATGATTCCCTCGCCGCTCCTCAACGGCTTCCCCCTCGGCAAGGTCGCGGAGTGGCTGTGGGGACGTAAGAACGATGACGGGACGGATTACTGGGTCGGCAGGCGTGCGGTCCTCTATAAGCACAACGACCCGCCCAAGGAGGGCGACATGTCGAGCGCGGGCTACCGTTGCTGCGTCTTCGCCGAAGCCCTCGACAAGTAACAGGTTGATTTTGAAAGGACATCGCATGTTCCACGATTACGCGCCCGTCTTCATCATCGGCATGTTGAACAGCTTCGCCGAGAAGACCGAGAACGGCATCATCGACTTTGACACTTACGTCACCGACCCTGAGAAGTACGATGGGTTCCTCATCTACGATAAATCTAACGGCAAGGTCGTTTGCGACATGTGCGTGGATGAGCTTCACAGCGACATCGTTGGCTATTTTGACTTCTTCGATGGCGTGGACATTCGCGTCATCGAGGATGATGGTATCTTTGTCGATGTCGATTTCGGCAGGAGCAGCATCGTGGTCGAGAATGGCCGTTGGTACGTTTCCAATTTCGATTAGACCCGTGGCCTGAAACCATCTTCTGAGATTCGCCGCTTCGCATCATCGCCCTTCGAGATTTTCGATTCACCGCCATCCAGAAAACGGCGCGACCGATTTTGAGAATCACACGATTGCAGATTCGCGGGGCGGCGTTCCCATGCCAAGGCAAAGTGCATCCATCCATTCGCGAGCGTCTGAAAATACATGACTGCCAAGTCCGTAAAACAAAATCATGTGTCTGCGTTTCGCAAATCTGAGGAAGGTGGGGCGGCGGCACCCCACCTTCCTGTCTCCCTCCGCAAGCTCCGGGAGACACCGCCTTCCCGGCCAGAAAATAGGGGCGGCGGCACCGTTTTACAAGTTCTGATTCATGAAAGTGAGGACAAGTGATTGGAGAATAGAGAGATATGGCTGAAAGTCCGAGTGACAGACAAGGAGAGGCGAATCCTGAAACGCAAAGCCAAGAAAGTCGGCCTCACCGTTTCCGATTTCGTGCGCAGCTCGCTCATCCACTCGGACAACCTGACCATCAACGTCATCGACACCTCGGTTCTCGGCAAGACGCTCTTCGAGTTGCACAAGCACGGCGTGAACCTGAATCAGCTTATGAAGTTTTGCAACACCTACGGGCTTGATGCGTTCAACGAGAGCCATGTCATCCCGATATTAGACAACGAGAGGGATGTGTTTGCGAAAACTCAAGCGGCGCTGTCCTCGATAGCAGAGGAGGCACGGAAAGGAAACGTCGTAGTCAATTTGGGGTTGAGTGACGATATGGAAGAGGAGATTGAAGATGGGGACTCATAAAGACAGGGCGCTGGCGATGGGGAGGAGTATCAGGACTCTGCGGAAGAGGCGTAACCTCACCCAAAAGGAGTTGGCACAACTAAGCGGTCTCAGCGAATCTTCGCTGAGAAGCTATGAGCTTGGTGCTCGTTATCCCAAGGCAGATGGCATAGCGAGGATTGCCAAAGCACTCGCCGTTCCGCTTGAATGTTTCGACACGTGTAATATTACGACTGAACTTGAGTTGCTTCACGCGCTGTTCAGGGCAGAAGACCAATTTGGCATTGTTATAAATTGCTATGGAGAGGTCGTAGCAGGTAGCAAGAAGATGGAAGAGGCGATGGATAAGTGGTTTCAGATGTCTCTCAAATTGAAAAAGAATGAGATAACCGAAGAGCAGTATCAGGATTGGAAAGACACCTATACGTTTGATTAAAGAGAGTGAGTTACCGATGACCATCATCCGGCAGTGGGCAATCACGAACTCGACGCGCGGTGACATGCGAAAACTTATGAACGAGGACGAGCGTATACTGATTCGCGATGAGCAGTTCTTGCCGTCGATAAACGGCGGCTCCGCGTCTTGGCGCAAATGGGATTCCCTCATGGAAGGCACACGCAGGATGTTCGGGCATGACAAGCCCTCGCGCCATGTCCGTGATAAGAAGACCGGCGAACTGGTGCAAGCCAAGAACACGATAATGTACCATCAGATTCTTGCATTCCTCCCAGATGAATGTGACATCAACGGCGGGAAGCTCACGCCGGAGGATTGCATGGCCTACGCCAAGGAGTACATCGAGAAGTACTACCCGACTCATGAAGTCGTCTACGCGGTCCTCAAATACCGTTATGTGTCTGACGGCATCGAGAACTATGTCGTCCATCTCCTCATCAACCGCAGCGATTTGTCGAACGGCAAGCGCATGAACGAGGGTTGCGCTGATGCCGTGGCGAAGATGCACGCTAACAGAATCCGCGCGATGGATATGAGCTGGGGGTTGCGTCAAGTGAGGAACGGCGCGGCAAACTCGCAGATTCACGCGAAGCAACCGCCGAGATATACAACGAAGGAGGTCGGCAATGAGCAAGATGCCAGTGAATAAAAAATCCGTTGTCTGCTTGGAGACAGGTGAATCATTCAATAGCCTTAGAGAAGCGGCGGATGCAGTCGGTATCTCATATCAGTGTATTTCACGGGCAGCTAAGATTGGGGTCACGGCAAATGGACTGCATTTCTATTTTGCAGGTGAGGAGAAACCGGAAAAGTCTTTCTTTATCGCGAGTGATAGGAGAGGACGGGGAAAAAAGAGACCGGTTATTTGCCTTGAGACATCAGAGCACTTCGATAGCGTGAATGCTGTGGAGAAGTCACTGGGATGTGATGGCAGGAGATTATGGAGAGCGCTGAATAAGGGATATTCCATTCATGGATTGCATTACTACTATGCGGATGAACCGAAGCCGGATGACCTACTCTTTGAACATAAGCGCGGCGGATATAAGAGAAGTAAACCTATTGTCTGCCTTGAGACCGGAGAACTGTTTGAAAGTGCAGACGATGCGGCAATCTCCATTGGATGCAAAGCTGCCTATATAACTAGCGCGATTAGAGAGGGTTTTCCCGTGAAGGGGTTTCACTTTGATGTGCGGGGAATTGAGGCAGGGAAACGCGAAGCGTGTAGGAAGGAGGAATGACCAATGACTATCATCAAACAGCGTGCCGTCACGGAGAGAGGGCACCAGCGCAACCTCCGTGCCTACATCAACGATGACAAGAAGGTTCTCCTCCGTGATTCCCAGAACATGGAGGATTGCAAGAACCTCAACCGTTGGGCGACTTTCATGGAGGAGACCCGAAAGGCATTCGGGCATGACAAGGCGGCACGCCGCGTCCGTGACAAGAAAACTGGCGAGTTGGTGCAGGCCAAGAACACGATTATGTACCATCAGATTCTCGCCTTCCTC
This sequence comes from Holdemanella sp. DFI.5.55, assembly GCF_020593575.1. NCBI lineage: Bacteria > Bacillati > Bacillota > Erysipelotrichia > Erysipelotrichales > Erysipelotrichaceae > Holdemanella > Holdemanella sp. DFI.5.55. Next base: position 49,279 of record NZ_JAJDMK010000002.1, on the reverse strand, counting down.
CCGGATGAGTGTGACATCAACGGCGGCAAGCTCACGCCAGAGGACTGCATGAGATACGCGAAAGAGTACGTGCAAAGGCATTACCCCAATCAACAGGTGGTTCTTGCCTTACATAACGAATACTGCAAAGAGGATAAGACCCATCGTTACGCGGTCCACATGGTCATCAACCGCAGCGACCTCTCAACGGGGAAGCGGCTCGCCGAAGGCCTCAGCAAGTCGGCCAAGGTCGAACGTGCCTCCCGCATCCGCAAGATGGACAAGGCATGGGGCTTGAAGCAGGTGGAGCGCGACGAGCGCAATTCCTCCGTCCATAAGAAGCAGCCGTCGAAGGTGGAAAAGGAGATTGAGGGTCGCGGCGGCAAGTCCTATAAGACGAACCTGCGCGAGCTGTGCCGCATCGCGGCGGAGCGCTCGCAGGACATCTATGAGTACCGGGAGATGCTTGAAGGCTGGGGCGTTGACACCCAGTTCCGTAAGGGCAGGCTCTACGTCACCGACACCGACAACTCCAAATACTCCTTCTCCCTTGCGAAGCTCGATGCCGATTTGAATCAGAATGGCCTTAACCGGACTTTTCGCGCCAACGTGGTCGCGGACATTCGCGAGAAGGGAAGACAAGCGCACGAAGAGCGCGTTGCCGTCGAGGCCGAGCGACAGCGTGTCACTGGCATCCGCGATGCTTACCTAGAGGAGATGCGGAAGTCTTACCTCGATTACCGCAAGAAGGCGCATGGCTTGGAGGGCACCGCCCTCGCCGCGTTCCCGAAGCTCGAACTCAAGCGCCCGCCCAAGGAGGTCGTGGACGACCCCGAGGTGAAGCGCCTGTGGCTCGCATATCGTCGCGGTGCCGACGAGCTGCGCGTCGAGATGGCTTCCGAGGTCCCCTATGCACGCAAACCCAAGAAGGGCGGCGGCACGAGCGGGTCCGGTACCCAGCCGCGCCGCGAAGCGCCGTCCATGGGCAAGGATGAGCGCGGGCATGAGCGACCGGACGTGCGTTAAGTGGCGTCCCCGTGAAGATACCCAACGTCTCTACATTGGTGGGTTTATGGTATGCTACAATAGTAGCAACACACACGACTATGAGAGGGGCGTTGATGTATCTGAACGAGATTCTTCCCGGTAATTGGCGCGAGGATGAGTGGCCCGAGCACATCGAGGTCAGCCATGAATCCTCGCGCTTCAAAAGCCGCAGGTACGTGCCGCGCGTGAACTCCGCCAATAAGTCCTCGGCCAACCCGGTTGATGGCATCTGGTGCTCGCACTGCGGTTGGGCAGGTGTCATCGCGCAGGACATGACCGATTTGGACGAGGTGACGGAACCGCAGTTCGACATCTTGGCCGAGGACGTGCCGACCTTCTGCCCGAAGTGCGGTTCCCTCCTCATGTATTAGAGTGGGAGGACGGACACATGAACATCATCGGGCAACGCGACTTGAAACCCTGTCCCTTCTGCGGTCATGAACCCATGTCCGGCGAGGTCAGACCGGCGACGCGCAAGTCGCCACCTCTGTTCGGCATCACCTGCATCCATTGCGGTGCGGAGATGACCGGCGAGTTCATAGATGAGCTGATACAGCGATGGAACGCCCGAGCCGCTGCGACGGCTTCCATTGATAAGGAGGTGATGAAAGGGGCGTTTGACAAGGAGCGGCGCGATGTGGCGGAGCGGCTGTGGAAGCACATCGGCAAGCCTCTGTTCACGGGACAGGATATTGAGGACATCATAGGTGTACGGCGAAGTGACTTCAATCTCATTCTGGCCGACGCGTCGTATCGCCGCCTCGCCGACCTCATCGAGCCTGAACCAGAGCTGCCGCTTAATGTCTGCCCGTTTTGCGGGACGGGTGTTATGGGGGAGGGGCGAGATGCAGTCCATGGATAAGGACGGGGCGACCGTGGTGGATATGGTCGCGGAATGGCTGGAAGACAACGGGGTCGATGGGCTGACCGATGGGCGATGTTTCTGCACAGGCGGTTGCCTCATGCACTGCGGATTGGTTCGCAGCCGCAGGTGCTCTGCGGCGTACTTGTTCCCCTGCACGCGGTGCGCCCACTTGACTACCTGTGACCGTACCACGGGTGAGGACGTGTACAGCGCTGATGCCGACTGGTGCGGCGAGTTCGAGGAGGCGTGAATGCCGAAGTCATTGATGGGATTTGCGGACAGTGCGAAGGCGCGGGAGTACCGCAATCGACAGCGGAAGAGGAACTATGCCCTGTGCCCCGGCGATGATGATGTCCGTCACACGAGGTGGCAGGACTGGGAGAGGAGGCTGGTGATGGAGCACGATATGCCCGATAGGGAAATCTCCCGCATGACCGGCAGGAGCGTGCGTGCCATACAGGTGATGCGGCATAAGATGCGGAAGGCAGGGGAGGTCCGCACCGATGAGTAAGGTGGACGGCGACCTCATCCAGAGCGTCCTCTGGTACGCGATAGCCGCCATCTGGGCGCTCATCGCGATAGCGCGATGGCTCAGTGGCGAATACGAGGGGTCGGATGCCATGACCCACTTCGGCATCGCCTTCATCTTGGCGAACATCTTCGAGCTTCGGTCGGAGCTAGGTAAAATTGGAGAAAAGTAGTTTACTATTGATATAGTATGGTATAATACTATTGCTTGGAAAGGAGAACGAATGGCTGACAATGAATGCAGAGAGGCGGATTGCGCCCATTGGCTCGGCAGAAATCTGGGATGCGAATACCCTGATTTGGATGGATGCCGCATAAACCCGTCCAACTGCCCGGAATACATCAGTTGCGAGGATTATGACGAGCAGGAGGAGTTCTATGAGTAAGGAGCAGGCGACGGAGAAGTGGGTCGTGGAGGTGCGCCGTGCCCATGCGTTGGAGCATCGACCGGGCAACTGGTGCTGCGTAGCTCAGTGCGATGACGGCCAGACCGCCATCACCGTGGCCGATGCTTTGCAGAACTTCATGCGCACCAGCCTTATAAGCGATGATTTCCACACCCGCACCAGACTGGTGGGCGAGAAGGAGGGTTAAACACATGGCACTGGACAATGAGGATATTCGTGGCGGTGGACATGCGCCAAGGCATCTGAGGAAGCCGGAAGTCGATGAAGATGATAGGACAGAGCCGCCGATGAGCGGAGTCATCCATCTTGCCGAGGAGGTGCGCGATGCGCGTGCTGCGGGGCGCAAGTTGGCGGATGCCGATAGCGACCTAGTAGAGGATGACATCGTGGGGGTGGTCATCAAGCTACGTGAGGAGGTTGCCGGTTTCAGACTGGACAATAAACGCGCTGTGAAGAAGATGGACCAGACGCTTTACGAGATGCGCAATCTGGTCGATAGGGTCGAGGAGCTGTACAACAGCGCCAAGGACGAGACCCATTCCGCAGAGCAGGCCGCGCTCAACGGTGTCAACAAGGCCCAAGAGGAGGCGCGTGAGATGACCCTGCACAACCTTGAGGAGGCGACGGAGCGCAGCAAGAAGGCCATCGACACGATGGTCTTGGAGTCGAAGCGCCGCATCGAGCGCCTTGCGATGGTCACCCTGCCCGACCGCATGTTCCATTTCCTCAAGTGGACGGCGCTCATGCTCGTGCTGTTCATCTTGGTCCACATCGTCTGGCAGATGTTCTCATAAGAAGTGATTACATCCTGTGCGGATGATGCGGGAGCATACATATAAGTTCAGGTTAAAGAAAGCGCCGACCGGACGGCGTGGGATTGAAAGGAAGATTGGTCATGGAAGACAAGAAGGATTTCGATAAGGATAAGCAGGAGATGGGCACGCAGCAGATGCCGAACGTTCCCGCCGATGGGGAGGAGGTTGGGAAGAAAAGTACCATCGTGCTCTTCGGCCATGAGTTCGACAAGAGGAAGGCCGTGTTGGCCGGACTCGGCGGGCTGCTGGCAATCGCCCTCATCGGAGGCGGTGTCTGGTACGCGGCTTCGCAAAAGCCGGAGCCGAAGGAGCCTACGCCCATCGAGCAGACTGAGAAGCAGGAGCAGCAGGTCATCCAGCTCGGTGCCAAGGCGGACGGCTGGGTGAAGGGCGAGTCCTCGCCGGTCATCGCCCACATCGTGAACAAGGAAAAGAAGGTGGACTACTACCACGCCTACGATGCGAACGAGCAGCATTCGCTCGGCGTGCCCGCAGAGGGCGAGTATGAGGTCTCCTTCATCAGCCCCGTGGACAAGGATGGCTCCATCTATGAGGTGCCGAAGGCATCCAAGGTGAAAGCCGAGGTGGAGGATAAAGACGGGAAGGCGGCAAAGACCGACCTGCCCTTCGAGTTCAAGCCCATCGCAGCTGACAAGGCCGACGCGGATGCACTCAACGCCATCGTGAAGTCCGTCGGCGACGCCGTGAAGAAGGGCGACGAGACCCTGACCGGCGCGAACGGCACCAAGGTCATCGAGCTGGTCAAGGAGAACGCCAAGGCCAACCCGAACGCCGACAAGGAGAAGGTCGAGGAGGAGAGCCAGAAGGCCGAAGATGAAGTGACCGACGAGCCGTCAAATGGCGACACCGGCGAGTCCAAGCCCGAGACCGGAGGTAACAGTTCGTCTGGTGGTGGGAATGGCGATAGCGCTGGCGGTGGGAACTCCGGCTCAAATGGCGGGGGCGAGAGCAAACCCCAGCATGTCCATAACTGGGTTCCCCAGACCACGGTCGTGCACCATGAGGCGCAGGTTCAAACTGTTCATCACGATGCTATATATAAAACCGTTTGTATCTGTAACGGCTGTAACGCACAATTTGATACGGACAACGCTTGGGGAGCACATAGTGAATCTCAACTCCTTGCAGGAAATTACGCGTGCGGCAGCTATCATCCTAGCAATATAGTGATACAGGATGCTTGGGATGAGACAGTCGAAATCTCACCCGCTTGGGATGAGACTATAACCACTGGCTATGTTTGTTCTGGTTGTGGTGCAGTGAAATAACCTCAAAGAGCTGTGCGTCAATTTCCGGTTGATTGTCACAGTTCTTTTTATGTTCCGTAATATGGGTTACTATAATTGTATTTGTATATGAACCTATTTGGAAGAAGGCAGAATGCTATTCGCAACTTACCAGCCCAAAGAACCCCAATCTTCTCGGCAGGACCCGAGATATGATTGCTTCCGTGATAAACTCGGCGGCGAGTATCCCGTCTTCTGCTTTCCAGCGCGGACGGCTGACGAGTTCCGGTTTCGCTCGCTCCTCGCTGCCCCCTGCAAACCTGAATGCCTCATCTTCTTCGATACGAACGAATATGTCCGATTCGATGCAGTGACATGGAACAACATCCTCACTCTGCCGCGAGATGTCGATTTTGATGGGAAGTTCGCCACCATGTTCGATGATGTGGACGAACGCTTCTCCGAATACGTGGTGCCTCAGAGCTGTTTGAAGGAGAAGATAGAGGTCATCGACATCAAGCAACTCATCGAGGAGGATACCTTCGGATGTAAGACACAGGACGGAGAGGTCAGTGAAGCTGGTGCCCGCGTGGTCGAATACAGTCAGAACCTTGTACGGCAAGAGATGCATGACATCCTATCATCGGGCAACTGGGAATCAGAGTGCAACGGCAATGATATGACCGCGATTCTCTACCAGACCATGTTCGTCACTTATCTAGGCGGTTTTATCTGGAACGTTGTGAATGAGAAGGTGAACAGCGTAGTTGATTTCATACCGTTCATTTGCGACAAGGATGACAAGACTTCCCGTGATGAGTGGGATAGCTTCAATGAGCTGCGAAAGAAGATATTCGACACGGCGATGGGTGGGACGCATGAGGACTATATCATGATGTGCGAGGCACTGGCTCGCGCTGTGGGCCTGAATCGCGAGGGATGGTTGTCAAAGTTCAAGAGAAACGACCCTTGCCCCTGCGGCAGCGGCAAGAAGTTAAAGAAGTGCCATGGTTTGAAACCGATTGAGCTGTTCCCCTTCTAGGTTTATATAGGGCATGGAAAAAGCCCCCGGCTGATAACCGGGGGTTCGTCATATCAATGTCATGCAATCCATCTCGGGATTCCACCCCGAACCCCGCAAGGGACGAGTCCCTTGACCCGTATCTCGGGTTTCACCCGAACCCATCCTCGCCGGAGGGCAGGGAAAGCAGGAGGCCTCCTTTCCTTTACCAAAAGGATTTCCCGTGAGCCTCCTGTAAACGGGCTTTCGCGGCATATCCTCGCCAAGACTCCGGTATTCCACGCTCCCGTTGACAATGGCTCCGCGCCGATTGATGGCAGGAAAAAGCCCCGGTTTATAACCGAGGCCTCAGATTATTGCTAATTTATCATCGTTCGTTTTCTTGATGATATGCTTGGTCTTCACGAGATGCTTCCAATGCCCTCGAAGATTCCCGCATGGCATGAGCTTCGTCCTTGAGCCGTAAAGGCTCCGAGTGACTGACATCCGGTTCCTCAATGTCTTTGCCATTGCCGAGATGTTCCAGTACGTCGTGACGCTTACCGATTTCGGTGAGCGTTGCTACTTGAGCGCAATCCTTGAACCACGGATATGTCTTCTGCAAACCCTCCAACACCTTGTACGCTTGCAAGTAGGACATTCCATGAATGGATTCGTAGCCGGAATATTGGGTGTGCTCGAAGCCGTTCGCTTCCATGAAGGCCTGTATCTTGCCCCATGCGCTTTTGTAGCCCGTCTTACTTTCAGATGGATAAAGGGATTTCAACCTATCTTCATCCAAATCGAAATGGAATGCTTTTCTACGATTTGCCATGGCATATCACTTACGCATAAAGGCATTGAGGGTCGGTCTTGCGGAAGACGTCAAGGCAGTCGATGGCATCGGTGTCATCCTCGAAGGCGACGAGCGACTTGACGTTTCGCATGACCCATTTCGCATTGGAGAGCATGGAGAGCGCGAGGCATTGTGATTCCACCTCATCGCCAACCTTCGCCTTCCATGTCCCATGCCCGATGCGGGTGACTCCGTATTTCTCCACATTCCTGCCGACGTAATCGTACAGGGTCTCGATGTCATATCCGTTGCGCTTCGCCTTCTCTTCATCGAACTCGATGGTGAAGCTCCACGGAACCGATTTCGTTGTGTTTCCCATATTGATTTCCCCTTTCATAGATGATTTAGCTGAATCGCCGACTTGTGCGGGCTTAGATGTAAAAGGACAGGGCGAACAGGACTTCAAGCAGCTTCTCGCTGCTCATCATGTGCATCCCATCGCCTCCTTTCAAATTCATATGTATGGGATGTAGAACATAAGTATCTAAAAGTATGCAGGGAAGTAGATACATAGAACAAATCGCAATGCAAGTCCGAGAAAAGCAAACTTAAATGCCTTTCTTCTGATTGTGTCGATTCGAGGGTAGCGAACGGCATAAAGAAGATAGGCTATAGGGAGAGAGAAGAAATGGAAGATAAAGCCGAGGACAAACCACATTGGTTTGAACCCCTTCGTTTTTGATAGGGATGGTATTTTACGGTTATTGACAATGTTATATTTCATAAGCTCTCACCTCACTTGCCGTGCTTTATCTCTCCTTTAGTCGTTTCCTATATCTAAAGTATAATAGTTTTCTACACTACTATTATACTACATTCCAGCCATTTCCACAACTGTTTTCTACCGCGCGGAGACCGCGATTTCAGTCGCTTTGGCCTGTTCATCATGGCTCTTCGCCGCGTCCTTCATGGCTGTGACTTCGCCCTTGAGGGACACCTTCTCGGGTGCACGTTCCACGTCGCGGTCGCGGCGCTTCTCCAAGACATCGTTGTAGCGCCCGATGATGAGGGTGCCCGCCTTATCGGCCTTCGCCGCCGCCTTGAACAGGTATGATGGGTCGTCTTCCAGCGCGTGCATCCACGATTGCAGGTAGGAGACGTGGTTCTCGTAATGCTCGCCCTCGTAGTCGGTGTTCTGGATGCCGAGGTCTGCGGAGAGGAAAAGGGAGCCGAGTTCGGCCACAAGCTCCTCCTGCGCGTACTCGGGACTTCCGAAGTTGGTATTGCAGCCGCGATTGAGGGCGGATGGGTGCCCGGTCGAATGGGTCATCTCGTGCAGGAGTACGCGGGTGAACGTCTCATCCGATAGGAAGGTCTCGCGCGGGGCGATGAGGATGCGGTCGGAGCCGGGGGCGTAACCGGCGCTCCCCTGATAGCGCATGGATTCCACGATGGGGCAGCGGGAGGAGAGGATGAGGTCGTCCGCGATGGCGGCGGTGCGGTCGCTCACATGCTCCGGTACCGGTGGGGCGGGGATGCCCTCGATTTCGCTTGCGTTGAAGACGTTCCAGTAGCCGACGCAGCGCAGGTAGTGTCCGGTGACCTCCTTCTCACCCGTGTCCTCGTTCTCCTCCTTGATGGAGAACTCGCGCCATTTCTCGATGAGCGCGGCCTTGGCTCCCTTCTTGAGGTGCCAGCTGCTATCGCGAATCTGGTTGAATGTGCACCAGCGGTTGTCCGTGAACCCGCGCATGTAGCCCACGAAACCGAGGTGGAAACGGTTGCCGCCCTGATACACCGTGCCGGATACCGGGTTGTGCGGGCTGAGTGAGGGGATGTAGGGTTCCGACCAGTGGAGTCCGTCGCGTTTCATGTCCTCGATAATCTTCTCGACCACGAGCGCACGCTGCTTCTCCACGATTTCAAGCGACTTCGATTTCTTCTGCTCTTTCATTTCAGTCCTTTCCGCGTCAGACGATGTCATCATTATATCAACGCATATGGATGGCGACCCGATGCCGATTTTCAAAATAAGGTCGCAGAGAAAACGACCCCGCAGAATCGCGTCTGCGGGGCGTTGAGAGGGTGGGTCCTATGGCTGATGCCAGCCGTATGTTGAATCGCCTTAAAGAGGCTCAGGATGCGTCCACGGCGGTCTGTGCATATTCTGGCAGGTTTTTGCCCGTTTCCTGCATACTTGTGACGAGGACGGTGCGCTCGTTATCGACCCAGATGTTGTAGGAGCAGGTGACGAGCGAGATGACCTGCTCCGGCTCCGTCTCGGCATCGAGCACCATGGCGGCGTTCTCACGAGATTCGCCGTACCATGCACGGAAGTCCGACTCGCCCTCGAAGTTGATGCGCTTGTTGCGCTCGCGCCCGTTGACTATCTGCGCGAACCGCGCCTCGTAGGTCATCTTCGTATTTGGGGTCTGGATGAGGACGAGGGAGTGTTCGCGGGCGAAGTCTACATCCTTATAATCGGCGACGGTACCCATTGGGGCCACCTTCTTGTCGTTCCAGAAATGATGCCCCAAGATGACGGCGTTGCGGCTGGACAGCCCCAGTTCCTCGCAATCAGCATCAAGGTAGATGGCACCGGCTGGGTTGTAGTTGCCGTACACGTCGTGCTTGAGGTAATAGCCGGGGGCGTCTCCATGAGCTTGAAGGATGGGGGAGTCCACGGTGGTGCCGGGGATGGTGACCCAGCCGATGACATCCGGGTTGATGTCCTGCCAGTAATCCCAATCGACCGCAGGAAACCCATCGCCGTCCTCCACCATGGACTCGTGGGCCGCGTCTGGCGAGGGCGGTGTATGCGCCGCCTGCCTGCAATAGAGGAGGAAGGCGAACATCGCTGCGGCGCTCAGCAGGAAGACAGCTGAGGCCGCGAAAGCTATGCGCGATTTCGTTCTCTTTTTCAATTCCGTTCACCTCCTAGCTTCTAATCATATCATCCGTCGTTTCTGGCTTCTGAATCGTCTCCATGAGAAAGACCCGGCACCCCGATTGCAGGATGCCGGGTCTTGAAAAGGAGAGGGTCGCTACTCGGCAGTCGCCGGTTTCTCCTCGCCGCAGAGCGTGCAGACGAGCTTGTCCGGCACGGACTCATCGTAGGCCGGGGAATCGGTGACCTCGCGTGTGAAGCCCTCGCTTACCAGCACCTCGCCGGTGATGGGCACGTTGGTTGAGTAACCGGAGTGACCGGTGTCCTTGATATGCGCATCGGCGATGCCGTCGATGGTCTGCTGGCAGTCGTTGCACACGGTGTGGTAGCTGGTCTTGGTCTCGTAGACCGGTGGGACGTTCTCGGTGTGGGTCACCGCGTCGTGATGCACCGTCTTGTAGGTGACCGTCCAGTCGTGCTCGCAGGGCTTCTCGCCATCGACTTGCTCCTGTTGGCCGGTCGGGGTGCCGGAGCCGGGAGCTGCGGGCGTGCCGCCTTGCCTGCCGGACAGGTAGATGCCGCCGGTGATGAGACCGGCGACGAGCAGGGCACCCGTCGCGATACCGACGAGGATGCGACGCTTGGCCTTGGCCTCACGGTCGGCGGGGGTCTGCGGTTTCTCTCCGTCGTTCAGACGGTTCTTGTCATCCATGGGTGTCCCCCTTTCTGGGATAGGGCGGGCGCTCCCCATTTACATGGACGGAGCACCCGCAGCATGTGCAGTAGGTTAGGCCTCGGAGTCGCCCGAGACATCCCCGTTGTCAGTGTCGCCGCCTTCATCGACTGCGGCATCCTCGGCCTTCGCGGCGCGGCGGTTCTTGATGCCGTAGTAGGCGCAGCCGCACGCGAGCACGGCGAGTGCCGCGATGGAGACCACGATGAAGAAGTCGTTGCCGCCGGTCTTGCCGAAGAACCCGCCGGGAGGCGTGGTGGTCACGGTGACCGTCTGCCCCTCATCGTCGATGTCCTTGTGCTCGGCGACCAGAACCTCGGTGGCCTCGTTGCCCTGTTCGGTCTGCTTGTACAGCTCCTCGAACACCACGAGGTCGTGGCCGTCGAGGGAGGAGGCGTCGAACTTGCCGAGGTCGATGTCGATGGTGCCGTTCTGGCTGTTGGGCGTGAACTTGAGTTCGGCGGTGACGTGCTGGTCGTTGATGGACAGCATCTCGCCGGTCTTCTTGTCCATAAGCGTCGCCTTGAGGGTGTATTCCTTGCCCGGAATCAGGCCCTCGTAGGTCACGCGGTCGGTGATTACCGCATCCTTACCGGCCATCAGCGTGTGGTCGCCGTCGGACTTGTCCGTGGCGGTGGTGCCGATGACGGTGGGCACGAGGTTCACGGTCTGCTCCTCGGAGTCGAGGTCGCATTCGGAGGCGACGATGACGGGGGCGGAACCCTCCTCATCCGCGACCGCGTTCTTGGACATGACCTCGAACACCACGATGTCCTTGGTCTCGCCGCCGAGGCGGTCGATGACATCGTTGGCGTTGAAGTGGAAGTCCATGGTCACGGTGCCGTCGTACTTCTCCGGGGTGAACTCGGCGGTCTGGTAGACCAGATGGGAGATGAGGTCTTCGTTGTCGGCGATGAACTTGCCGAGGGCATCCATGTCGATGGACACCGGCAGCTCGCCGGTGGCGGAGTAGTTGAGCACGATACCGGAGTCCTTGAGCACGGCCACGTCGGAGATGGCTTTCTTCTGCTCATCGGTCAGGGCATCGTAGCCAACCTTGCCGGATGCGTCCACGGTGGCGGAGGTCAGGCCGTCCTCATCGGTCTCATAGGTGGTGTCGATGACCTCGAAGGTGCCGTCCGCATGGACGCGCACGGTCTGGGACTTCTTCACCGAACCGTCCTCGGCGGTCTCATCGGAGACCACGATGTCGGCGATACCCTCATCCTCATCCTGCGCGGAGAGTCCGAGCACGTCGAGGAGCTGCTGCATGAACGCCGCGACATCCGCCTCGGTGTACTTCTCGCTGCCATCGCCCGTGAGGATGGGAAGGCCGGTCTCGGCATCCATGAGGATACCGGTCATGGTGTAACCGATGCCGGTCAGGGCGTTCTCGTAGGCCACATCATCGGTGATGGTGGTCTCCGCATCCGCGATGACGTTCTTGTCCCCATCGAGGCCGTCGGTGGCCGTGGTGGAGATGCCCGTCACATGGGCGGTCGTGGTCTGCTTGCCGTCCTCGATGTCGGCGTGGGCCACAAGCTCGACGCCGTTCTTCTCAAGGCTCTCGAATGCGACCATCTCGGTGTCCTGCGGGATGCCGGTGGAGTCGAAGGTGAAGGTCACCTCGACCTTGCCGTCGCTCTTCTCGGGCGTGAAGGTGGTCTCTGCGGTGACGGGCTTGCCGTCCACCTCAAGAGCCTTCTCCGTGACGTTGCCCTCCTCGTCGGTCACCTTCACATGGAGGCTGCCCTTCAAGGTGTAGGTCTTGCCGGGGATGACGTTCTTGTACTCCACGGTGTCGATGACCGTGGTCTTGCCGTCGGTCACGACGTTCTTGTCGCCGTCATGGCCGTCCAGCGCGGTAGTGCCGATTTGCGGACGGGTGACCGTGGTGGTCTGCTTGCCGTCCTCGATGTCCGCATGGCTGGCGATTTCAACGCCGGTGCGCTCAAGGGACTCGAAGACAACGATGTCCGTCTTGTCGGCGATGGCGCGGGAGTCGAAGGTGAAGGTCACCTCGACCTCGCCGCTGGCGGTCTCGGGTGTGAAGGTGGTCTCAGCCGTCACCGGCTCGCCATCCACCTCAAGAGGCTCCGCTGTGAGGTTGCCGTCTTCATCGGACTTCTTCACCTGCATGGAACCCTTCAAGGTGTATTCCTTGCCGGGGATGAGGCCGGAGTATTTCACGGTGTCCACGATGACCGTCTCGTCATCGGTGACGATGTTCTTGTCGCCGTCGATGCCATCCAACGCGGAGGTGGTGATGAACGGGTGCTTGACCGTGACGGTCTGCGCCTTATCCTCGATGTCCGCATGGGCGGCGATTTCGACGCCGTTCTTCTCAAGGGACTCGAAGGCCACGATTTCCGTGTCGTGGGGGATGGTCAGGGAGTTGAAGTGGAACACCACATCGACCTTGCCGTCGGCCTTCTCGGGCGTGAAGGTGGTCTCAGCGGTGACGGGCTTGCCGTCCACCTCAAGGGGCTTCTCCGTTACCTTGCCCTCCTCATCGGTCACCTTCACATGGAGGGTGCCCTTCAAGGTGTACTCCTTGCCGGGGATGAGGCCCGTGTACTCCACGGTGTCGATGACCTCGGTGGAGTCATCGGTGATGACGTTCTTGTCGCCATCCGCGCCATCCACGGCGGTGGTGCCGATTTCAGGATGGGTCACGGTGACGGTTTGGTTCTTATCGTCGATGTCGGCGTGGGACGCAATCTCAGTGCCGGAGCGTACAAGGCTCTCGAAGACCACGATGTCCGTCTTGTCCTCAAGGTCGCGGGAGTCGAAGGTGAAGGTCACCTCGACCTTGCCGTCGGCCTTCTCGGGCGTGAAGGTGGTCTGGCCCGTGACGGGCTTGTCGCCCACCATCAGGGGCTTGCCGTTGCTCTTGGAGTGGAGCTTGCCGTTCAGGGTGTACTCCTTGCCGGGGACGAGGTTCCGGTACTCCACGGTGTCGATGACCGTGGCCACATCGTCCACGACCACATCCTTGTCGCCGTCGATGGCATCGCGTGCGGAAGTCGAGATTGCCGGGGCGGTCACGGTGACGGTCTGGTTAACGTCCCCGATGTCCTCATGGGTCGCGAGCACGTTGCCGCCGCGCTCAAGGGACTCGAACATGACCAGCTCGGTGCCGGGTTCGATGTCGCGGGAGCTGAACCGGAAGGTCACGTTGGCGGTGCCGTCGGACTTCTCGGGGGTGAAGGTCGTCTCCGCCTTGACGGGCTTGCCGCCGACCTCAAGGGGCTTCGCCACGGGCTTGCCATCTTTCTCGGCCTTCACCTGCATGGAACCCTTCAAGGTGTACTCCCTGCCGGGTACGAGGTTTTCGTATGCCACGGTGTCGATGATGACTGTTTCGTCGTCAGTGACGACGTTCTTATCCTTGTCGATACCGTCCAGCGCCGTGGTGGAGATGCGAGGGTTGCGGACGGTGACCGTCTGCCCCTCATCCTCGATGTCGGCGTGGGACGCGAGTTCATGGCCGTCGTGCTCAAGGGACTCGAACGCGACGAGGTGCGTCTTGTCCTTGAGAGAGAGGGAGTCGAACGTGAAGGTCACGTCCACGGTGCCCTCGGCGCTCTCGGGCGTGAAGGTGGTTTCAGCCGTCACGGGCTTACCGTCCACTTTCAGAATTTCCTCGGTGACCTTGCCCTCATCATCGGTCTTCTTGATGTGCAGGGTGCCCTTGACGGTGTACTCCTTGCCGGGGATGAGGTTCTTGTAGGCCACACGGTCGGTGACGGTCGCCTTGTCGTCAGTCGCCACGTTCTTGTCGCCGTCCGCGCCATCCACGGCGGTGGTGCCGATTTCCGGCTCGATGACGGTCACCTGCTGGTTCACGTCGGACTTATCGGTGTGCTCAGCGATGAGGGAGCCACCATCATCGTACAGCTTCTCATAGACCGTGATGGTCTTGCCGCCGAGGGCGATGGTGTCGATGGTGAACTCCACGACCTCGAACCCGGTGGGGGACTGGGCCGTGAATCGCTTCTCCACGGTGATGGGGTGGCCGGAGGCGTCCAGCAGGACATCGCCGGTCGCGGAGTCGTGAAGCTCCGCCGTCAGCTTGTAGTCGCGGTTCGGGAAGAGGTTGGCGTAGGTCACCTTGTCGGAGACCTTGACCTCCCCCATGCCGACGAGGGAATCGCCGTCCATCGGGTCGTAGGCCTTGGTGGTGATGGACGCCTTCACGTCGGTGAGGGTGCCGAAGTCGTACACCTTGCCGTCGCGGCTCACGATAACCGTGGTCTCGATGAGCTGATAGCCCTCGTTGGCGGTGCAGCGCAGCTCCTCGATGAGGTAGGTGTCGTAGGGCAGTGCGCCCTTGGAGTCATCCGGCGTGGTGCCGCCGAACCAGACGCCTGCGGTGGCGTCCAGCTTGGAGCTGTCGATGACACCCTCGGCATCAAGCGCCCAGTCGTTGGCGTTAGTCTCATGGGTGTGCTTATTCCAAGAGGAGGCGGAGGAGAAGTAGCCGTTCTCATCCGTCACGACCACATGGCTCTCGCCGGTGGTCTTGGAGGTGAGTTTGAACGCGACGCCCGCGAGACGGTCCTGACCGTCCTCGCCCTTCTTGGTGAACTCAAGGTCGCTGCGCATGACCTGATTCTCGAACGCCCCGTCGAATGGGTTGACCAGAGCGCCGTCCTTGGAGATGCGGAACCGGTGCTCCTCGCCGTCGGTGAGCAGGTAGCCCTCACCGGCCTTGACCTCTTGGATGGAGTAGAGGCCGAAGGGGAGCCACTGCGCATCGGAGGACACATGGCCGTCCTCGATGGTGAGGAGGGGCTGGATGACCTGACCCTTGGTGTAGGTCACGCCGCCCACGATAACGGGCTTGTCGTTGAGGCTCTTGACTTGGAACTGGGTCCCGTCGAGGGACGCGCCGCCGAGCGGGTCGCCGGTGCCGGTCTCGATGTCGTGCTTGGTTATCTCCACACCGCCGCGAACGATGTCGTCCTTGGCGTTGAAGGAGTACATCTTACCGTCCTCAGAGACCGTCACTCGCATCTCGTTGGAGGTGTTGAGGTAACCGTCGTTGGTGGCCGTCTCGCGGATGATGTAATCGCCGTAGGGGAGGGTGTCGGCACCGGTGGTGGCGAAGCCCTTGGCATCGGTCGTGATGACCTTCACGGTTTCGCCCTTGGCGTAGGTATTGCCGTCCACCTTCACGGCGTTCTCGTTGTCGTTGATGATGGAGAATGCGATGCCCTCAAGGGATGCTCCACCCTGCGGGGTCTTACCGGTCTCGGAGTCGAGCTTCTGCACGGACACGCCGCCGCGCTTCACGGATTCGGGAACTTTTGGAGCGTTAAAAGTGATAACTGCATCCAGAGGATTCTCTTGAATCTTCTGGAAACTCACATCGGAGTTCAGCTTGTAGCCTTCGGGAGCCTTGGACTCATAGATGGCGACAGAACCACGAGGAATGGTGATGACATCATTTTCATAGAAGAAATCATCGCCGGATACAAATGAGTTTTCATCAAGGCGGGCGAAACCATTTTCATTAGTACGGACCACCCAAGAACGGGTCGGTTTCACACCGGCCTTCTTGATGGCATCGTAGCTGTCGTAATCCACGGTATCGAAGTACTCGATGGTGAACTCGGCACCCTCAAGGGAGGCGGAACCTTGCGGGAGGTTGTTGGCGTTGTACTCCTTATCGCCGTCATACTTTCCGACAAGGATGCTCATAGGGTCACTGGCAGGCTTATCGCTCACCTGAGCGGTCGTCTGCTGGCCTCCGCGCACTGTGACCTGCTGGTCGGGGGCGGGCAGATAGCCCTTCGGCGGCTTCGTCTCGCGCACCGTGTAGGTGCCCTCGGGAAGCTCAAGGGTGTTGGTGTCGCCGTTGGCGTCGGTGCGCAGAGTGCCCATGTTCTGGCCTGCGGCGTTCAGCACGGCGAACTCTGCGCCCTCAAGGGAGTAGCAGTCGTTGCCGTTGGTGATGGATGCGTTGGCGCTGGCCTTGTGGATTTTCAGCTTGCCGGAGCCGATACGCCAGCGGATTCTAAAGAAGCCCGCACCGGCCTGAGTCATCGCCGTGGGGACGGTGACGCCGATGACGGCCTCGTTGCCGGATACGGAGAACACGCGGATGTGCTGGCCGTGGTTGTTGTCCTTATGGGCGGTGTCGTTGTAGCCGGGGTTGCTGTTGAAGCTCGGGTCTACGCCGATATGGCCGCAGGTGAGGGCTACACGCGCCTCGTTGCCGATTTTCACCCAGCCGGTGTCCTGCGCCCAGATTTCGGAAGTCCACTTGATGGAGTAGTTACCGGCCTTGAGGGCGTTGAGGTTGACGGGCTGCCAGCCCATGGCCTGATTGATGGTCTTGTTCTCGTACCTGCCTCCTGCGGGGTTCTCGACTGCCGGGAGCGTGTAGCCGGGGCGGGTCTTGCCGGAATAGCGGTTGTGGCCCTTCGTGACGAAAGTCGCGCCCACGGTCGGTGCGGTCTTGAACTCCCAGGTTCCAATCTCGTTCACGCTCATGCGAGGCTCGGGCATACGGAAGAACGATGCGACATCCTTGCCGAAGCCATCGGACATCTTCACGCTCATCGCGTGGATGCCAGCCGGTGCCATGGCGAACTCCAACGCACCGGTCTCGGAGTCGTACTGCCACATGCCCATATCCGGCGTGTACTCGATGCCGTTGACCGTAACGCTGTCGATGGTGCGACCGTTCACGGCCTTGCGGGCTTCGCCGTCGTTGGCGATGACGACCTCGGTGGTCGGGGAGGTCGCGGGGACCGTGACCTTGCCCTTGCCGGATACATCGCCGGACACGCCATCGGAGGTCGCGTCGAAGTCGAAGGTGGCCTCCGCGTTCGCGTCCTTGGCGGTGTAGAGGAGCTGGATGCGGGAGGAGGCGACCATGGGCTTGCCGCTGTCGTCCTTCTCGGTGTAGCTCTTCGGCACGTAGACGAGGCCGGTGGCGTCGTCCACGATGAATCCATCGCGCATCTTCGCGTCGGCGTTGTTCTCGGCAGCGCCCCAGTCGGTGAGCTTGGCATCTGTGATGTCCGCACCGGCCCAGCCGACATAGTAGTCGGAGTCGGGGTCCGCCTCGAACAGGACGGCGTGGGAGACGGCTTGGGACATGAGGGCGTCCCAGTGCTCGGAGAAGCCGTCGCCGTTGTCATCCGCCCAGAGGCTATCGAGCGTCGCGTCGGGCAGCTTGGAGCCATCGACCACGGATGTGGTGACGGTCAGCACGTCGGCGCGGGCAAGGTTATCCGATTTTCCGACGTACTTTGCATCCGCGTTCTTTCGGATGTAGTCCTCGACGCTCTTGACGGCTTTTCCCTCATCGACATCAGCTGCCTTGAGGGGAGCGGAACCGAGGGAGCCGTTCTGGTAGAAGGTGGATGTGACGATGGTGTCGCCCTCGACCGTGAAGGTGGCCTTGCCGTCCTTGACATCGACGGCCTTGCCGTCCTCCTCACCCTTGAACACGGTGATGCCGTCGGAGAAGTACCCCTCATCCGGCGTGACGTTCACCGTGACATCGGTGCCGACCTCGACGGCCAGAGTCATGTCCTCGGTGCCGTCGAAGGAGAGCTTGCCGTGCTGGGTCTCGGAGAGCGAGACGGTCGCAAGCTCCGGCTCGGCTGCGTATGCCGCGACGGGCGCGAACGCGTTGAGCATGGAGCTGGCGATGAGCACGGCTGACATGACTTTGGCGGTGATGCGCTTGCCATCGAGCTTGCGCTTCACGCGTTTAATCTTGCAGAAGATTCGTTCCATGAAAGACTCCTTTCTTGATTGCTTGGTAGTTTGCCTGATTGCTATCTCTAACCGAAGTTGTAGCCGCCGATACCGCCCTCGGCATCCACGTCGGCCTCCTCGGTGTCATCTTCGTCCTCGACCTCGATGAACTCGGGGTCTTGGCAAAGCTCCGCATCTCGGATGCGTCGGATGGCCGATGCGGTGTAGCCCATGCTCTCGGCCACCTCCTCCTCGTCCCATGTCGGGTGGGCGTTCGCGAGGTAATCGTAGACCGCCACGGCGCGGCGGTTGATGGACTTGGTGGTCTCATCGGAGTAGCAAAGCTGCTCCTGCGCAAAGAAGCGCTCTCCGTTGATGAGGTCTTCGCCCTCGCGCCAAAGCAGCTTCTCGCCGTCCTTCTTGAGCCACACGATTTCGTCCAGCTCGTCAGGGGAAACGAGAAGCATGGCGCACCCGACCTTGCGCACGGAGGCGGGAACCTCGACCCCCTCCAAGGTCACCTTGCCTTGGGAGGATGCCGGGTTCCCGTCATACCAGTGCTGCACGAGGATGATGCCGTTCTCCTCAAGGGAGCCGAGATAGAGATTCCAGTCGGTGAGGACGTTCAGCCCTTTGCCGCGATACGGCTCCGAGCACGTCTGCGTGGACGAATCGAACTCCTCGTAGCGGTGGCTCTTGAAAAGCACCTCGACCTTCATCTACCGTATTCCCCCTTCCTTGGACCCTAGCGGGTGTTGGTATGCTCCTCGGGCGTGTTGTCCCCGGCCAGCTTGGCGGAGGACTCGCGCATCTGCTCGGACTCGCCCTTGAGGGTCGCGCCCTGCTCCTTGGCCGCCTCGCGCTCGGCTGCCTTCTCGGACTTGAAGGACTCGTTCGCGGCCTTGATGCCCTTCACCAAGTCCCAAGGCTTGACCTCGAATTTCTTGTACGGGTTCTGCTCATCGCCTGCATGGCCCGTCCAGACCTGAACGGGTTCGTCGGCCTTGAAGCCGATGGTGACCTGCCCGCCGGAGAGCATCTGCTGTTTCATGCGGTCGTTCACGAACACGTCGCAGGAGTAGTGGGAGAGGTCCACGCCGTTCACCTTGGTGCCCTCCGGGAAATGCACGTAGGCCTTCTCGAAGGTGCGACCGCTCTTGGCGGTGTACTCGTGCTGCGTGAGGAACGCCGCTGGAATCTTGACGTTGGCGTACTTCGCCTTCTCCTGCGTGTTCTGGTTCTGTGCCTGTTCTGACATGGTGTTTTCCTTCCTTTCTGCATTGCTGCATTCGCTCTCCACCTCATGGCGGAGGTTGTCGATGATTTCCAATGCCTCCTTGCTATCAGAGACTTCGACCTCAGATACACTGTCATAATCGTTGAAGAGTTGAAGCTCATTGTTGAGGATTTTCAAGGCATCCTCATGGGAGATGGTCCGGTTTTCGAGGACCGCGACTTCTCCTGGCTCGTAGTAATCGCATATATACTCGTATAAACGGAACTCGACGGTATCCGGTAGATATTGAAGCTCATTCGTACTGGTCTCGCCCTCGTAGTCATAATAGTAATTAAAAGACGCCAGTAAGATTTCACTTGCCATGTGAACCATCCTCCTTGCTTGAACATGATGAGTCGTATTCTCATATTCTAGCGCAAGCTCGCTGTCGGGTCGAGGGCGCTCAGCGGTCAGTATCCCTGTGCTTTTCCTCCTTCTCGGCATCCATGTTCGCGGCCAGTACGGCGGCAGCCGCTCTGGCGCGGGCCGATTCCCCGTGGATGAACACGGGGCGCTCATGCACCGCGTTCGACACCACGCGCCCATGCGAGGTCGTCTGGACGGATTCGCGCAGGATGGCATGGCCGTCGCCATGCGCATCGGAACCGTCGTCCGACGGCGTTTGCATCTCATGGAGCGAAGAACTGATGGAGACGGTCGTGTCATCTACATCCGACATCGCGTTGCGGTCGAGTTCCATTTTCACATCACTCCTAGCGCTCATCCTTGCCGGTGGGGTCCTCGGTGCCGCCATTCTTCTCTGTGAGCTTGGCGGATGCCTCACGGGCCTCCCTTACGGCCTGTTTGAGGCTCATGCTCTGCGGTCGCTTGCGGTAATCGGAGATGGGCTTGTCCCCGTGGGAGTCGAGCAGGTCATCGACCTTGCGGGAGTCCTCGTAGGTCGCGCCCTTCATGATTTCGTAATCATGGCCGTCCACGGTGACCACGGTGCCGCAGCCCTTGAGGTCGATGCCGGAGGTCTCCCTTGCGTCCACGAGGTTGAAGCGGTAACCCGCCGCGACCGCGATTTTCTCAGGCTGCTGCGAGATGGCGGGGGAGGGCAGGGGCGACTCATTGAGCCAACTATCATAGACCTCATCGTAGGTGTATCCATAGCGGTTGCACAGCTCCTCGAAGATGCGCTCGCGCAGGAGGGAGTCCGCTGTTTCGCCGAGAGCGGTGTAGAAGCCGTCCCCCGTCGGTATAGCCGCGATGGCATCGTCGAATGTGAGGCTCGGGTTGATTCCCACTGCCAGCTCATCATTGGGGAAGGCGAGCATGTACCACTCGCGCACGTTATCGGTCTGCTTGATGTCGAGCGCTCCCATGGCGCTCGCGAGGCCGTCGTGGCCCGACATGTCCAGCCATCCCGCGCCGGATGGCGACCACCTGCTCGCGATGAGTTCTTCCACTGAATCGAAAGACGCAAGCTCATGGTCGAAGCGGCGGGGGAGGCTCGGGTCAGCGAGGATGTCTTGGATGTCCATGACATCTGAATCGACCGTCACGTCGGCGTTTTTGCCGATGAGCGATGCCAGCGCGTAAGGTGTGTAGCCGTAGTAGGCCTCGATACGGGGAGATGTCTGCTCCAAGAGGAAGCTGGCGATGACGATGCCGCGCTCGGGATTGTAGTATGCACCGCCGTTCTCCATCGTCTCATTGATGTCGAATGGGATGCCGGTGAGGGAGTTTGTTCCGCCGTGGTGCTCTTCGTTCAGAACGGCGAGATAGCGCTTGAAATCGTCATGGTAGTCGCTCTTGACGGTGCTGTTCAGCTCATCGTAGATTTCATCCACGACCATATCGACGTTACGGGAGTTCATGCGTATGTATTCATCCGGCGGGATGTCCGTGGTGTCCACATGGTAGAACCAGCCGTTACCGATGGCGCACACCGTCTTCCAAGGGTCGTTCGGGTCGGGATTCGCCTCGAAGCGGATGACCCCGTGCTCGATTCCCGCGCGAATCATGTCCTTCGTGATGACATCGTTTTCCAGAGAGGCGAACCCACGGTCTGAGGTCCACGCATCGAACACGTCGCTGACGGTGAGGTTCACGCCTCTGGTCGCTTCGAGGTCGTTCTGGTAGTAAGTCAACTCGGCCATCAGCTCATCGAGACTGTGCCCGTGCTCAATCATCCATTCGAGCTGGTAGCGCTCGTAATCGGTGAGCATGTCGCATCACGTCCTTTCCTTACCGGGCATCCTGCCCGATGTCATGTTTTCCCGCGCCATCCGCCATTTCGGCTGACGCGGCTTTCATGGCTGTGGCTTCTCCCTTGACGGTGATAGGGTCGTTACCGGCATTCCGCGCGTTGTGTAACTGGTGACACTCGATTGCCCTGTCGAAGCTGCCCGGTTCGGTCGCATCGAAGCCGCGCAGATGCGTATTGCGGATGCACTTAATGGGGCACACCTGCTCATGCCCGAGGCGGTCGATGTAGGAGAGGACGCGGTTGCCCTTGCGGTTGATGCGCTCCTCGCAGCACTCGGGGTGCTCATGGGCGAACGCGGCCACAGTCTCGGCATCGAATCCATGCTCTTCTTGGTATGCGATATGACGGTCCAACCGCTCGATCTCCGCGGCCCGCATGGTCTCGCGCTCGGCCCTCTCCTCCTCGATGGCCCGCCGCTCCGCCGCGCGGCGCTCCTCGCGCTCTGCGACCTCGGTCGGGTTCATCGGTCGAAATGACCCGCAGACCGCATCCTCATCGAGCTTGTAGAAATCCGTCTCGTTGAAGAACTTGGAGGTGTGGTGCCACGACGATTCGTAGAAGAACCGCTCGAACACCTCATCCTTGTGCATGCCCTTGAGCAAGTCGGGGTCGAAGAGCATGTCGAACTCATCGCAATAGGATTGGATGGCCGCGACCATGGCCTTTTTCGTCCATTTGCTCTTCGGCATCTCGCCGTCCTCGTAAGCCTCAGCTGCGCGTCGCGACATCGAGTAGCCGATGTACCCGGAGTTCACATCCATCATCGGAGACCCTAAGAGAGGTCTGGGGTGAAGGAAGGCTGGCACTCATCCTTGCCGTCGGGTGCATCGGTGCCGCCGTTGGCGGAGAGCGCCTGAGATGCCCTGCGCATGGACTCGGCCATGGCTTTCAGGGAGATGCCCCTATCGACGAAGGCCTCGGGGGAATCGCCGTCGCCACTGTTCGGCTCGATGTTGTTCACCGCATCTGCAATCATCTCGTTGCCCGTCTCGGCGAGGCGGCCATGGAAATTGCTGAGAATCGGTTCGCCGTCGAGGTCGAGGGCTTCGAGTGCAGCGTCCACGTTCTCATCGTTCACTTCGAGACCGGCTTCCTCAAGGGCAAATTCAATGTCATCGCGGTACCAGAAGTCGGGGCAGATGACCTCCATACCGGGGGCGGAGATGGCGCGACCCTCAAGGTCAGCCGCCGCGCTGGCGAGGGAGTCGTAGTAGGTGCCATGACCCCAGTGCCCGGTCTCCTCATCATAGCCGTGGGCGATGATGAACTCGCGGCTGCCGTCGGCCATCTTGTGCATCACGAGCGCGTCATCGCCGTTGCGGTCGATGGGGACGTGCTTCTCCTTCCACGCGGCGATTTCTGCGGCCTTGTCCATGCCGTTCTCCTTTCCGGGGGCATCGGCCCCATTTTCAGTCATGTGCGATTGCACGGCCTTTCTCACGTTCTCGGGGGTCGCGATGACCCAGCCGTCCTCGGAGGCGATTTGAGCGAACACCTCATCGCGCGGGTCGATTAGCGGAGCATTCTCCTCGCCGTCCTCGATGATGGTCTCGATGCTGTCGGTGATGTAACCCGTGTAGTTCAACCCGCCCACGATGTCCTCGTATAGGTCGAAGTCGGGATTGTCGATGACCGCCAGCAGGTTCGGGTCGTCGAGGTGGACGTATGTATTGGCGATGCTTCCCGTGTAGTTATATTCCCACCAGAACTCGCCGGTCTGAGGGTTGTAGAGGTCCTTGCCGGAAGCCAGTGCCTCCTTGACCGCCTGCGGCGTGTCGAGGTGGATGTCCTTGCCGTCATTCACCATGTCCATGTGCTATCTCCTTGCCTTGTTGTACTTGCCCTTGGGCTTGCTATCGAACATCGGCTCTATCGTACCGTCCTTCTTGAGCTTCGCCTTGCAGTCGAAGGTCTTGCCCGTGGTCTTGGACTTGCAGCCCTTGAGGGGTACCGCCTTGCCTTCGAGCAGGGATGCGACCTGCTTCGGCGTGAATGTCTTGCCGCACCAGCCCAGCAGCTTGAATCCGCAGCCCGCGACCTGTTTCCAAGTCCCGTCCTCCTGCTTCTCGCTCTTGTTCGAGGAGCAGGTATAGAAGGGCTTGCCGGATTTCGCCTTGCGCTGAACCACGTCCGCGCCGCAGAGGGGGCACTTGCCCACGACTGTGGCCTTGGGCGCGATGCTCGCGCCGACATATGCTGTTTCCCGATGCCCGTTGAAGACCTCGATGACGCTGCGCTGCAAATCGTTCACATCCGCCTTGCCCTCGGCGATGTCCTGCTGGATGAGCCACCAGCGGGCGGTCACGTCCGCACCGCGAATCTCGGGCGGGAGGAGATGGTAGAAGGCGCGGGCCTTCTCGGTGGAGCGAATCTTGCCCTTCACGTCCTCAAGGTACCCGCGTTCCTTCAACTTCTCGATGATGGAGGCTCGGGTGGCCGTGGTGCCGATGCCGCCGTGCTCGCCCTTCTTGCCGTCGTCCTTCTGCTTGAGGATGGCCTTGACCTCCGGGTCGGTGACGTACTTGGCGATGGATGCCATGTCGGCGATGAGGGTGCCTTCCGTGTAGGGTTTGGGCGGGACGGTCTCCTTCTCGGTGACGGCGCACTCGATGCGCTCAAGGCGATGGTCGCCTTCGTCAATCCAAGGGTTGCCGGATGCCGCGTCATCGCCGTCCTCATCGGAGACGTTGCCGAACACGGCCTTGAAACCGGCCTCGCGCACGCGCCGCGCGACGGCTTGGAACTCCCCGCCATCGACCGCGAAGGCACTGGAGCTCACATCGTAGGTGGCGGGTGGGAGGAACTGCATGGCATAGCGCTCGACGATGGCCGTGTAGACCTTGGCCTCATCCCCGGTCATGTCGGCCACGGGGGCGCTGACCTCCTGCGGGATGATGCCGTGGTGCGCAGTGACGTTCTTCTCGTTGAACGCCTTGGAGTGGATGGAGTAGTCGAGCGGCCATATTGCCCCGACGTTCTCCATGGCCTGCGCAAGCACCACCGGTGCCTGCGCGAAATGCTCCTCCTTGAGGTACTGGGAGTCCGAGCGGTTATAGGTTATCGCCTTGTACTTATCACGCAAATCCTGCGTGATTTGCTGGGTCTTCGATGCGGAGAAGCCGTAGCGGCGGGACATGTCGGAGAGCAGCACCGTCAGGTTGTAGGGCAGGGGAGGGTTCTCGACCTTCTTCGAGATGACCGTGGAGAAGGACATACCCGAGCCGTCCAGCTTCGCCTTGACGGCATCGAGGACATCGCGGTCGAAGACGTGCTTCTCACCGGCCAACATGTCCTTGTCCGGCTTGAACTTGAACACCGGTGCTCCCGACGCGTCTGCACAGCCACCGGTGGCGGTCAGCTCGTAATACTTCCGGGTGACGTGGTTCTCTATCGCCTCATCGCGGTTGACCACCAATCCAAGGGTCGGGGTCTGCACGCGACCGACGGAGAACAGGCCCCCGAGCCGCTTGGTGGCAAGGCGGGTCTCGTTCACGCCGAAGCACTTGTCCGCCATCTGGCGGGCGTATGCCGCGTCACCGGCAGGGCGGCACTGCTCGTTGGGCACCAGATGCTCGAACGCCTTGACGATGTTCTTCTCGATGTTGTCGTTGACGTAGACGCGCAGCACCTCGCCCTCGTAGCCGAGGTAGTCCAACACCTCATCAACGATGAGCTGGCCTTCATCGTCGGGGTCACCGGCGTTGATGACGCACTCGGCCTCCGGCAAAAGCGAGTCGATGCGCTCCACCAAGTCTTTCTTGTCCTCGGTCGGCTCCTTCGCCCAATCGTCGATTTGGATGGGCAGCACGTCCAACGACCAAGGCTTGCCCCATGCGGGGTTCACCGCATCCGGCTCCACCAGTTCGAGCAGGTGACCGGCGCAGGCGATGACCGTGTACCCGTTGCCCGAGATGGGCAGCCGCGCCGATTCCGATACCTCCTTGCCGCAGATGGCGCGTGCGATGTCGCGTGCGAGCATCGGTTTCTCAGCGATTACCAGTTTCATGTGATTCCTCCTTTAATCGTATATCGTTATGTCATCCATCAGTTTGATACCGCCAGTACGGGAATGAAACGTTTGGAACATGAGGTTGCCAGCCGATTCGGAAGGTTTGTTTCCGATGACATGGTTGTATCCGTCTTGCAACTTCAACAGGGAGCGTAAGGGGATAACCCCATTGTTCATCGTTTGATTCGGGTATTCCAGTGCGACGGGTGCGGTCTGATGCTCATTGAGCCAAAAAGAATCGGTGAGAAAGAAGGGAGTTTTGCCACTCTCCCAATCAGCACCCTCCCATGCGAAAGGAGTATTGAAGATAGACACGAAGAGAGCACGGAAATCGGCAACCATCGTGTTGCGGAATTTGGAGTGTTCCGTAGCAGGAACTTTGTCGAACCAGACGTAAAGTGAGGCAAACCATTTATCTGACAGATTTACCCGACGTGGGTAAATACAGTAAGTGACGGAATCGTCATTTATAAATGCCTCGAAGGTGCATTCATAGAGCTTGAACTTGAACGAGGTTTCCTTGTCTTTACTGCCTTTCTTGACAACCAGACCGCGCCCGCGCTTGTTGCACTTTGCAGTTGCAAAGGCTTCCTCAAGTGCATCTTCTGCTATTTTGTGCAATGTTCTTGTCATGTCATCGCTCCTCATTCTCTTGAATGTGGTTGTTATGTCCATAGCGCTCCTCTGCCAGCATCGCGCTCGCGTCGCGGGCGGATTTGGCTTCTGATGCGAGATTATAACTATGCTGACTTGCGGTTTCGCTATTGACTATGCACTGCGGTCGGCGTATAATAACCTTGTTAAGGTCGGGTTCGACAACGTGGCTCCGAAGCAATTGGAGTTTCGCAAGCGCGTTGAGTTCCCGGCCTTTTTCATTGTCGTAATATACGACCTTATCCGGCGTGATGAGGTTGTCGAAATAACGGGAGAAGTTGTCCTTCCCATAGACCGTGACGATGAAGTTGGTCTCAATCTCGCCTATTTCGTAGTAGCCACGACCGTTCGGTCGGATGGCGGCGATGAGCGGTAAATCATCGCAATCGACATCGCATAACACTGCGAGCATGGTGTCCTCGCGGGCGGGGCTGTCACAGAGCATCACAGGAGTCGCGAGGCGTTCCGGCAGGCGTTTCAACTGTTCGACGGTAAGTCCGTGGCGATGCGGGTCATATTCATTTTTCGGTTTTATGGCCTTAAGGAGGTGCCGCTGAGTGTAGAGCATCGGCAACGGGCGGAAACCCGCCTGCACGAACAGCTCCGGCGTATCGCAGAGTTTGACTGCGCTGGAACGAGGATACTCCCCGCAGGTGACGGCATCGACCTCATCGCCGAAGCGAAGGTACTCCGCGCACTTCGCGGCATGTTCCATGTACTCCGGTGCCTTGCCGTCCCCGTCTTTCAGATGCACGCCGCCGCGCGGGTCGAGGTAGGTGACGCGCTCGCCATCTGGCATTGCGACCGAATTCTCGTACTCGCGGATGGTCAGGATGACCTCTCGCTTGTTCATCTCATCTGGCATATGGCCTCCTTTCCTTGTGGTCTGATAGTTTCCAATATGTATAGTTGGGGCGGTTTCCCACCCTTCCAACAGCCTTCGGGTCGGGTTGAGAACCCTCCGGCCATTGAAAGCGTGGAAAACCGCTAGAACGATGTCACGATGGTCGGCTTGAGGTCCGAGGACAGCAGAGCGTCCATAAACGGATTGCCGCGCATCCTCGGCTTCCGCAGGTAAAGCCCATGCAAATGAGGTACGCCTTGGTCTACATGCGTCACGGCGGACATCAACGTGAGCCGATTCGCCTCAAGCACTGGGGGCAGGGTCTTGAAGAGTTTGCCCCATGTCTTTGCCGGGATTATCTCGGTATCTGTGTTGATGACAAAAGCACGGGCGTATTTCGCGGCCTTGCTGTTCATCAGGTTCGTGGTGCCATAGTGACTTTTGAGCTTGCTGAGCGCGAG
Source organism: Holdemanella sp. DFI.5.55 (assembly GCF_020593575.1). Lineage (NCBI taxonomy): Bacteria > Bacillati > Bacillota > Erysipelotrichia > Erysipelotrichales > Erysipelotrichaceae > Holdemanella > Holdemanella sp. DFI.5.55. The sequence continues at coordinate 21,797 of NZ_JAJDMK010000002.1, read as the reverse complement.
GTCATGCAGAAGTTCTCGATGCTCGATGTCTTGAAAGCGCTCTATGAAGTCAAGTGTGAGCGTTTCTTCTTTTTTTCCGCGTTTCAAAGTCGCAGTGGTAGTTGGGAACCAGAAATCTGCGTTTTTTTGCGTCATCTCATTCGTCCACTTCTGCGCTTCATCGGTGCGGTAGAGGTAGTTCAGAAAACCGTAGAGGTGACGGCAATCATCGAACTCGTAATCGCCATCGCCCTCAAGGAAGAACTTATATCCCTCGTATTTGAAGAAAAGCCCGTGCATTCTCTACTCCAACTCCTCGCGCTCGACGGCCTTAGCGCTGTGGCTCTCGGAGCCAAGCTGGGCGGAAGCCTCGCGGGACTCCTTGGCTGCCTCGTGGACGGAACCGGACTTCGCGGCATCGTCCTTGAGGTTCATGGACATGCCCATGACCTCCTTCTCGCGCTTGATTTCGTCGAGGGTCGCGCCCTGAGCGGCGCTGATATGAAGAGCGCCAATCTGGTTCGCGCTGTAACGCGGGTCGGCGATGACATCAAGAATCTCATCTGTGACCCACTTCTTGTCGGCTGCGGCATGATAGATGGTCTCCATCTGGCCGGGTTTGAAGGTGCCGTCGGCGAAGCGCGTCACCGTCTGGGTATCCAGTCCATAGGTCATGCCGGTGCGCATGGCGTTCATGACTTCGGCGGGCTTGGTCGGGTCGCACAGCACGTCAAGCTGCTCGCTCGTGAAGCGACCACCCGAGATGGCCGAATAGAAGCCCCAGACCTGCTCCATGGAGAGGTCATGGTTCATCAGGCGCTCGATTCCCGGCTTTTCCATGCCTTCGGTGAGCGCCATGGTGATGACGTTCATGTGGTCGGCGGTGTAAGTGCCGTCCGCGTATTCCTCCAAAGCGTCCATGGGGACATCGGACTTGAGGGCGTGACGCACGACCTCCATCTGGCGTGAGTCGAGTTTCAGCCAGTCGCGAGGGAACGCGATGTCATGGATGGCGGTGGTTTTCATAAGCTCACGGGCCTGATGTAGATGTTCGGCGGTGTACTCACCGTTCGAGAGCGTCTTGAAGACGTCCTTTTTATAGGGGCTTGCGTCGTGGTCGGCGAAATCGGTATGCACGGCGATATGCCGCAGCTCGCGCATCTGGGCATGGTTAAGGTTCTCGTTCGCGATGAGGTCGAGGGCGGCGGGGGAGAGTATGGCAGGATTCATGTCGGCGGCCTTGCACACCTCGAACGCCTGCCATTCCGTGAAGTCGTGCGATGCCATCAGCCTCGTGACGGGCAGTCGGTTCCCGGTTGCGACGTTCCAGAACGCCGTCTGGATGTTCTCGATATGCTTGGCGTCGAAGGCCTGCTGGATGTCTATTTCGCTGGCGGACAGCTCCTCGATGGAGGTCAGCTGGCCGGGAAGGCAGTAGCCTAGGTCGATTGGCGTGTACTCGCCGGATTCGATTGTGTCGGGGTCGATGTCCGATTCCAGAACGAGGCCCATGGTGGAGTACAGGTCGTCGGGCGTGCCGCCGTTATCGAGGATGGCGTGCATCGTCTCTTCGATGGCCGCTTCGATGTCCATGGTGTCGATGTCGTCGAGGGCATCGAAGATGAAGTAGCGGGGGGAGTAATCTCCGTCGATGGAGTAACGTGCGATGGTCGTGCCGTCGATGTCGCCGGTGCGTAGCAGTTGCAGTACGGTGGGGATGTTCTTGTCGTATGCCATGGTGTTTTCCTACCTTTCTACCATGATGGTCTTCTATATACCTACACGATGGAGGGGTCTTCTCGTGCCGGTGAGCCGGTGTCGCGTCCCTCGGCCAGTTTCTCGGAGGCGGCACGCGATGCCTGAGCCTCCCCCTTGAGGGTGACGCGGCCATCCTCCGAGCGGGCTTCCTCGCGGCGCTGTCCCATGCGGATTGCGATGACCTCCTCGATGCCGCTGCCGGGTTTGCTGACCTCGGTGAAGTAGTCGGCTACGCGGGACATCTCATCGGCTGAGAGGTCGCGATTCTCTCCGGTCTCGAAGTCGAACCCGACGGCCACGAGGTCGCCGCAGAGGATGGAGTACAGTTCTCCCTCCTTGACCGGTGAACTGTAATCCATCATGGAGAGGTACCCGGCCTCTTCCATGCCCTTCGTCGCGTACACCGCGCGGTTGGGCGGGCAGGTGAACAGGCCCTCCTCATTGACGTAGAGGCTGATGCCCTCGCCGAAGATGACATCGAACGGCTCGATGTTCCCGCCGACGAGGCGTTGCAGGTCGTGTAACGTGGAACCCGTCTCATCGACCTCGATGTCGATTTCGACCGGGTTTCCGTTTGTCGGGATGAGCATACCCTTCATGTCGCAATCCTCCTTCCTAGCGGGCGTCCTGCCCGCGATTTGAATGGTTTCCGTTATCCGCCAGCTTCGCGGAGGCGCGGCGGGCCTTATCCACTTCGCCCTTAAGCGTCACGACCTTCTCTGGTTCTCGGCGTGGAGCGTCCTTCTCGTACATAGCGCGGGCATTCGCCACCGCCGTGCGTGCGGCTTCCTCCGGCACACCCATGCGCTTGACGATGTGGCGTAGCATGGATTCATCGGAGCTGAGGTGGAACGGGACCTCGAAGCGGCTGTCTTCCTGCGCCTCGGCGATGATGGCAGTAAGCTCGTTGCGCCACATATCGGCTTGGGATTCCTTGAGCGCATCCATCGAGGGGTATCCGTGACGGGAGAGCAGTTCATTTAGTAGGTCATCGGAGATGTAGTAGTCGGAGTCACTGTCTGTGAGGTCATAGTTGCCGACGAGCACCCACCATCCTTCCTCGACTGGCTCACCGATGACGTAACTCGACATCGACCCCTCTTTCGCATGGAATCCGAAGCCGTAATCCTTATAAGTCCCGCACTCGGTGTAAGATTCAAGTTGCTCGCGTGCGGCGCAGAGGTGCGCATAGACCTCCTGCAAGTCATCGCCCCTGATGGTCCAATTCGGCACACCGCCATCGAGGCCGAGTGCCGACATCTCTCCGATGCTATCGCCGATGGAGTCCATGCCGAGCAGGGTGGACATGTAGTAGCGGGTGACGAACTGGCCCTCGGGGAACTTTGCGGGGTCCTGCGACACGTCGTAGAACTCCACCAGAGGGAGACCGTGGCCGTAGAGCTGGCAGTCGTTGATTGGGATGCCGAAGCTGCCGTTCGACAGGGCCTTGCCGTACACGAAGCCACCGCCCGCCCCGTAGCGCTCGCCCTCCTGAACGAGATGAACGCGGAAGCGTCCCACTGTGAAATCGGCAAGAGGGTCGGTGATTTCACCCTCGCCGATGGCATTCATCAGTTCGGTGTACCAGCCGCCCAATTCCGCCTCATCCTCGATGAACTCGCGCACCTTGTCCGCGAGGGCTTCACCGGCCCCACTCGATACATAGGGGTCGTTCTCGACCGCCTGAACCAGACGCATGAGCGCGGTCGCATCGTAGAAATCCATATCGCAGTCCTCCTTCCTAGCGGGCGTCGCGCTCGCGGTCGATGCGAGATGCGATGTTCGTTTCCATGGCAGCCGAAGCCGCGCGGGTCTCGGCTGCTATATCGGAGAGGGAGGGGGCGCGATGGTGGTCGTTTTGAGAGGGGATGTGCATCTCGGAGGGAATCATGTGGAGTTGGAGGTCATCCTTGCCGTCATGGTCATCAGTGCCGCCGTTATTCTCGGAGAGCTTGGTGGAAACCGCACGGGCCTCCTTGGCGGCGGTTTTCAGACTAACCGGGCTGGTCTTGGCGCTCTCATTGCCCTTCTCGCCTTCGGCGTCCCGCGCGAGCCAATCGGAGAGCTGCGGCGGGACCCCGTTCCTATCCTCGAAGTCGAGCGCCCAGAGGGAATCATCGAGCTTTTGATTCCATCCGGCGATGGTGAGGGACGCGGAGGGTTCGATGGTTGCGGCGCGGTCCGAGATGCGCACAGCGTCCTTCAACCCGTTGAGGACATCTGCGGGGACTTCATAGGGGACACCTGAGACATCATGCACGGTCGCAGTTACAGCGCCCGGAGCGACCTCGGCGCTCATGATGGCGGATGGCGTGAACTCTGCTGCTTCGAGAAGCGGGTCGATGGCCGGTGCCTCGTACTCCTCGGCAGGGCATCCGAACGCAAGCTCCATGTAGCGCGGGGTAGGGCACAGGTCGGGGTCCTCCCACAGGTCGCGCATGGCGGTGTCCACTGACTCGGGGGAGCCGTCGTACTCCTTCCCGCCGCTGGTGAACGGCTCGCCGTACCACGCGTCCTCGATGACATCCAGTGCCTCCTCACCGGCATCGGTGAGCTGGCGGACCTCGACATCGACCCCGCCGTCGTGATGGTAACCGTGGATGAACAGGCCGCCGTTCTCATCCCAGACCTTGCCGATTTCACAATCCTTGAAAACGGAATCGGGGCCGCTCATCATGTCATCGAAGTCCCTGTACACGGTCAGACCATGGCGCGTGCCATCCCAGCGACCGATGGAGCCTCGCGCGATGATGCGGTTACCGCCGAGCGGGTTATCGTAGGAGGACAGCGGGTTATCGGAGCCATCTAGGAACGCCTTCAATCCGGCAAGTTCCTCGGAGCGGTCGATGTCCATCATGTCCATCGCGTTCTCGAATATCTCCTCCTCGGTATAGCTATCAAGAACCTCTTCCACGGTGATGCCTTCGCGGCTCGTGATGTCCTCGATGGAAATCTCGCTGCCCTCGTTGCCGTAATACACGCCCTCATCGAAGACGATGCGCTCTTTCGGCGTCTTATCCATATCCATGCTCCTTCCTAGCGGGCATCCTGCCCGATGTTCTCATGTGCGTCGTTATCGGCCAAGGCAGCCGACGCCTCGCGGGACTCCCTCGCAGCGGCTTTCAAGCTCACGGGTTCATCACTCCCATGTGCCTCGCTTGCGTCTGCGCCGCGAGCCTTGTCAAGAGCGAGGCTGTAATCCTCCTTCACGCCGGTCTCGGTGCCCTCACGGTAGTGAACGGGCATCCACGCCGACCCGACGAGGCCGTAGACCTCATCGACGGTGTAGCCACCCCATAGGTTCGTGTCGCCTCTAACTCCCTCTATCTGGAACTCACGCACCATGGAGAGCGGCAGCACCGCGTCCTTTTCGAGCTGGATGTCGAGCATGCCGCCGCAACCCGACCACTGGTTGAAGATGCCCATGGTCGCATAATCTTTCGGCAGCACGAGGCTGTCTGTTGCCTCGTGCTGCTTCTCAATGAAGTCGAGCATCTGCTGGCCGTCCATGCGCACGAGGGCACAAAGCTCGCTCATCGCCTCGCTGCTGTTCTCATCTATCTCCTCGCGGACGGAGCAGATGAAGGCGTTATCGCCATTCCCGTACACCTCCGCGATGCTGTGGCCCTGCTGGTTCACGAGATAGGAGAGTGCGTTGTCCAAGTCCTCGGCATCCACGTCCTCAAGGCGGGGTTCGCGGTAGTCGTTGCCGAATGCGTGGACGATGCTGCCCATGTCGAAGTTCTCCTCCGCCTCGGTGGCGAAGAAGACGTTGACGTTGAAGGAGGAGTTGGAGAGCAGGTCTTCGACGTTCGCGTCGATGCCCTCGTACCCTGCGGATTCGAGGTCGCCCCAGATGTCCCCGGATTCGACCCACTGCTCGCCAACGCCATCGGGAGCGGTCGCCGCATCTCTGGTTATCGCCGAAATCAGCTCGTTTTCCAAGGCCTCGATGAAGCCGGGTTTCTCCATGATGGACTCATCGAGGTAGTTGAGCGGGCTTGCGAAGCCCGCCTCCTCGTAGTTCGCGCAAGCCTCGGCCATCTGGTCGGGGGTCACGGAATCGTCGTAATCCCAAAAGGCCTCGTAGCACCCACGGCTGTTGCAGTGCCATCCGACCTCATCGCGCAGCCATGCGATATAGGCCTCGCGGTCTTCCTGTGCCATGTCTCATCGCCTCCTTCATGTGAAAAGGGCGGGCGGGATGAACCCGCGCCGTCCGGTCATCGTCTTATCTAATGCTCGGTATCCCCGTTACCGCGCTCATCCTCGCGCTCGGACATCTGGTCATCATGACCCTCCTGTTCGAGCTTGCCCGACGCGTCGCGGGTCTCTTTGGCGGTTTCGGAGAGGGTTGGCGCATCATCGCCCTTCTCGGGCATGAACTCACGCCAGAACTCGTTGAACGCAGCCTCGTAGCCCTTCTCATTCACCGTGCGCACCGCCTCGACGCTCATGGCGCAGGGATTCGGGAAATCGTAACCAGATTCCTTGATTGCCTCGAAGTCGCCGCTCAGCTCACCATCTTCAAGAATCTCATCGTTTGAACCGAGGGCATCGTAGAGCGGCGCGTCCATGGCATCCTGAATCGCGGTCTCGGCCTTGGTGGCGAAGTCCTCGATGTCCATGTTGTTGTCATCGAAGTCGATGGTGCCGCCGTCGAACACGTCGTCATAGACCTCATCCGCGAGCGCGTACACGCCAGCCTCCTTGAGGCCGTCGAGCGCGGCGTACTTGGCGATGTCCTCCTGATGGTTGTACATGTCTTGCGTGAAGCACTCGTATTGGGCCATCTTGGTCATTCTCATGAGGTCGCCCTTGCAGCCCTCCAACAGGCCTTGGGCATCTGCCTCCTCAAGCCACTCGTAGTTGTCGGGAAGCCACTTGAGCAGGTCATAGTTATAGAGGTCTACGTTGGAATCGGCAATTTCGCCGAAAGCGTCGCCAATGTTGCCGGTGTAATCCGTGATTTGGTCGCCGTACTCGCCGAGGTCGAAGCTCGCCTGCAAGTCCTCGATGGAGGTGAAGCCCTCGGGGACCGGCGGGTGCTCGAACTCATGCTTTGCCTTGCGTTCCTCCTGCACGCGCTCGACCTGCTCCTTGACCTCACCAAGCTCGTTGTCAAGGGTCTCCGCGATGTCGGAGATTTCAGAGGTCATAAGTTGCAGGTCGTTTTTGAGCCAGTCAAGGGTCTTATGGCAGGACTCGTAGGCGCGGATGGCCTGAGACGGCTTCTCGAAACCGAGTTCGTCGGCGAAGGTATCTACGAGTAAGCCATCGACCGCGAGCGCGTCGCTCGCCAGCGCGGCGAACACGTCCGTCGCGGTCGGCTGGCCGTGGACATCGGGGTTGGACTGGTACGTGGTGGTGAAGGACTCGATGCCGGGTTTGCTGAACTCGCAGGTGTACTTGCGGTGCTGGGTCGAGAAGTCACCCGGACCCTCGTTGATGATATTGAAGTCGAATTGGGAGATGAGGTCTGCGACCACCTGAGCTTCGTTGTAGTTTGGCATGGCGGCTCCTTTCCAAGGCTTTTGCGATTGCCCAATAATATATTATTAAGTGGAAGGGACGACCCGATGGGCCGTCCCTTTTCGGTGAATGGCGATGTCTTTTCGGTGGGTGGTTAGCCTCCCAAAATCTCCTTGGCCCATCCACCACACTTGAAGAGCGCATAGATGAGCAGGAAGCCCAGTGCAATCCAATCGACAATCACCGCTACGCCATCATAACCACCGGCGGCGATTGAACTCAAATTAGATGTGCTTAAAGAGGCGGCAGTCACCATGTATGGGTAAGCCGAAATCAAGAACAGCATGACTGCGCCGGCGAGTGCGGCGGCACAAAAGTTCTTGAGGAAGCCGATGCCCATCTGCCGCGTCTCATCGAATCCTAGCAAGGATAGGGGAATTGGGGAGAACGCGGCCATTGCGTAAAGCTGCACGGCGCGGGCGAGCACGACCACAGTAGACACGATGGTCGCGGCAAGACCCGTGAGCCAGCAGATTGCCCCGCAGAGCAGAAGGATGAAACATCCTCCCATATCCTCCCCCTTGATTTCACCGATGTCCTCAAAGGGCTTGGGATTCGTCGCCGTGGGGACGAACTCCTTGGCTATCGTATTGAACTCGTTGAAGATGGCGGTGATTATATCGAGCGAGTTGATGATGAGCCAATGGAAGAGAACGTATGTGACCGCGAGGAACACGATGTCCTTCACCGCAGGCAGGGTGCTGGTTGCGTCGATGCGCTGGCTTACCTTGACGAGTTGGACGAGCATGAAGAGAGCGAGGATGCTTTCGGCCAAGGGAATGACCACCGTCTGGTGAACATCTTTGACGAATCCCCAAATTTCGGTAGAGCTGAAAAGGTTATCGAAGTTTCCCGTGATTCCAGTCGAGTCTCCGAGGGCGGAGATGAAATTGCTATACCCTTCGAAAAGTCCCTTGGACCAACCGAGCAGGACTCCGCAAATCCAACCGTTCAAATCGAAGAGGTCGCCGAAGACGTTGGCATGTGCGACGACAGGAGTCGCCATGAAGAGAAGGGATGCAATCGGCATGATAGCAAGAACCTTGAGAAGGCGATGCAGATTGCGGCTCTTGCCCTTCAATGTCAATGGTTTTTCATTCATATCACTTTACCTTTCCGCATGGACGATGCGATTACATCGAGAAGCTGTAAGACTTTTCAGAGCGGTCATAGCTGACGGATACAGATGCACCGGTATTACCGGTCGCAGTATCCGATTTGCCATCGCCGATGGTGAAAGCGGTTGAAACGATGCCTTTGTCGTAGTCGATGTTGCAAGTCCCAATCCAAGTTGCCGTGGTGGCTACTGGATAATGGATGGAGCACCAGTCGCTCAACTCTTTTTTCATCTCGGCGGTGTCGCCGAGGAGTTCCGTGATTTCGCTGTTGAGGCCGGTGACGTTGATTTCCCTCACAACGTCTTTGCGTTCATATGGCATGTCCGTGAGGGCGAACATGGAAGTGGAGGCGATGGTGCATTCACCAGCAGCCGCATTGTCCGCGCTGATAACGAGTGTGAAGGTCGCGATGTGGGTCCCAGTGTCCGTCTCGAACACGATGCGGTCGATTTCGCTGTCCGAACCGTTGCTGCCGAACTCGACGGCTGAGATGGCATAGGGGTGTTGCTCCTCCTTGCCATTCACCGTCTCCATGTAATAATCGCCATGGAAGCGGAGCGTGTTCCTGCCATTGTTGGCGGAGAACACGCTGGCACTCAATGTCTCGATGAGTTTCTTCGTATCATCGTCGTATCCGTCGATGAGTTTCTTTTGAGAAGATGAAAGCTCTACTTTCTTCTCGGCATCATCCCCATCATCAGATGAGTCCTGCTTCTCGATGGATTCCGTCTTCGCCGACTCCTCGGCGGCTCGCCGATGAGCCACGTCGATGGCGCTCGTGGCGGAGAACCCGATGAAGATGATGAGGGCGAACAGGGCGAGAAGAGAGGCCTTCTTATGTTGCGAGATAATTGCCTTAATCTTATCCATATGCGTCATCCTTTCTGCTGTTAGTGGACACCCGGTGGGAAACCCCATCGGGGCTGGCTGAGCTGGCCGTTATAGGCAATCCAACTATCCAAGTCGGTGGTCGCGATGTGGCCGACGTTCTCCATGACCTTGCCGTCTCCTATGTAGATTCCGACATGCCCGTACCCGAGATGCCCGCCGCACCAGTTGCTATTGCTGGTCGGGGAACGCTGGACGCCGATGACCATGCCGACTTTCAGTTGGCTGCGGTCGGTGCTGGTGCAGAAGCTCAGGTATTGGCAACAGGCATTCCCACCGGGGCGGGGAAGTCCTGCGTTCTCGTAGACGTTCGATACCCATGCGGCGCAGTAACCTGCACCGGGAGACGGGGTGCGCTTGGCAGCATCCACGATGGCCTTCTGGGTGGCATCAGAGGCGTTGTAATCCTGTCCACCACCGCTGGTGAGCTGTTCATAGAACGATTGGGCGGCGGGCAGGCGCTTGTTCGGAAATGATGTCTTCGCGGCCCATGCTGCGGGTCGTTCATAGCACGCCATGAAGCAGTATGTGGCGAAACCGACGTCGTTCGTATTCAGCCAAGCATCATAGCTTGCATCCATCCCGTTATATTGCGGCGCGGCGGCGTAATAATAACCGGAGTAGTGGAGGCCGGTTCTCCAAGAGGAGGAAAGCCCTCTTATGAGGTATTCGGTTTGGGCACCGGCGGTGTTCTTGTCTTTACCGTTGGCTGAGCACCAATTCGCGAAGTCGGTGTAATTGTAGACGCCCTGCGATGGGGCGTCGGTGAATTGGAATAAGCCGAATCCGTATTCGCCATTTTCCCCATGGTACTCGGAGGTTGGATTCCAATCAGACGATTCGCCCGAGATGTTGCCCATGATGGCTGCTATTTGGACATTTCCAAAACCCGCATCGGAAAGAGCTTGGGCGACCTCCAATTGCACGCCGCTTAGAGTTCCGAAGCTGTTGTTATTCTCATCGTCACCAGAGATTGCAGAGGTGATTAGAACGAATGCCAAGACGAAGACCATGATGAATCCGAGTATTGGCGCTGCGATTGCGCAGAATGGTGCCATCAGCCCTTGGACTGCTCCCCTGATGACGGATGCTCCGCTCTTCGCGGTCGATGCGGCTGTTCTTGCTTTCGCGGCGGACGAGTACACGGTTCGCTTGAAATAACCAGTCGCTTGCGCTTTACGTTTAGATTCGACTATGCTTGTGTTTTTTTTCGCTGATTTCTTCTCCGAGAGCTTACCCAGAGTCTTATCGGACGAAAGGGCATCGTTGCCTCTCAAACGCTTTTTTGCGCCTCGAACGGCGTGATATGCGGTCTTACCAGCATCATAGAAGGTATCTATTCCTTCAAGTTCTGAACCTTCTAGAGCGCTGTTCACCGCTCCTCTACCAGCGACCTTACCAGCCGATTTCAGGGAATCTCTCAGTTTGGGAGATTCGCCACCGCTCAGGCGTCTTCCGATGGCCCGTGCCGCGCGGCTGGCCCCTTTTACGGCGTGGTAGGCGTCATCGACATCTTCGAGTTCCGAATCTTTTAGAACGCCGTGAATGGCTCTATTAGCCAATGCGGCGGCACCGGCCTTTCCGGCTTTGCTTTTTGGGGATGCCCCGCCATCTGCGGAGCCGGTCTTTTCGCCTTTTCTGCCGTTGGTGACGGCGGCGAGGGCGGCGCTGGCGGCACCGCCCGTCGAGGAGCGTTTACCGACCGAGTAGAGCGGACTCTTCAACGATTTCTCGCTCTTGTCAGCGCGTCCCACGATGCCGGAGTTGACGGCATCCGTCAGCTCCGTCTGCAAAACGGATTGCGACATGTCCTGCTTCTGGCCGGATGTCGATACGAAATCAGATGGCTTCATTGACGTTCACCGTCCTTTCCCGGCTTAGATGACCTTGCCGTCCTTCTTCTTGGAACCGATATTCAGTTCCTTGGTCTCGTTGGGGTTAGTGCTGAACAGGTCGTAGAGCACGTTGCCCGACGGGAACTTGCCGCGAATCGGGACTCGCGCGTTGCCCGCGATGAGCAGGCCGTCGCCCGCCTCGGCGGATTCGTCAATGCATTCCTCCTCCTGCTCGGAGAGGTTCAGCAGTTCCACCCAGCGCATACGGTCGAGCGGGGACTGCTTGAGGAGCATGATGAAGTCGGCGTTGAGTACGATGTTCTGAGCCGCCTCGTTGTTGAGCATCGCCACCGCGTTCTGGGTGATGCCAGTCAGCAGCAGGCCGAACTTACGCCCCTCGTTGGAGAAGCGCGAGAAGTAGTTGAGCACCGTCGGATAGGCGAAGAGCGACTGCATCTCCTCGACGTAGAGCCATGTACGGACGTTGCGCTTCGCGTTGAAGTACATGCGGTTTCGCACGGCCTCGCAGACGTTGATGAGGGCGAAGACCAGCATGGAGTCCGGCAGGTCCTTCAAGTTGAAGTCCACGATGCGGGTGTTGAAGTCCACGTTGGACTGGCGGTTGAAGAAGTCCATGGAACCCTTGACGAAGCGCTCGTAGCGAAGGGCGATGGTCTGCGCCTGATGCTCGGGCTGCTCAAGGGCGATGTCGTAGAAGTCCTGCAAGGTCGGGGGAAGCCCGTCCCCGCGCTCCTCGGCCCGCTGGAACGCAAGCTCCACGCAGCGCTGGATGATGGACTGGTCCACCTCGGAGAGGGACTGCCCGGACTCGGCGGCGGAAGCACCCGCCTGCGCCAGCATCGCGTCGATTTTGAACGCTATCTGCTCGGTGCGGGGCATGTGCTCAACGGACACCGTGTCGAAGGGGTTCAGGAACGTATTCGTGCCCACGCCGAAGTGGTAGGTGGTGCCGCCGTAGCGCTCGGCGATGGCCGTGTACTCACCGGCGCGGTCGATGACGTAAATCTCATCCGTGGGGTTGGAGAAGATGGTGCCCGTCATCTCGGTCTTGGTGAACATCCCCTTGCCAGAACCCGTCTTGCCGCAGACGAAGCCCATGGGGCTGGTCAGCTTCTTGCGGTTGCACATGACGAGGTTGCGGGAGTGCTTGTTCTGGCCGTAGTAGTTTCCACCGGCATCGTCAAGCTCCTGCGTCGCGAAGGGCACGAGGATGGCGACCTGCGCAGTGGTGAACATGCGGCTGATTTCGACATGGTTGTGGCCGAGGGGCAGCACGGAGTTGAGGCCCCGGCGCTGTCGGTAGTCGTAGGTGTCCACCTCGATGGAGTTTTGCCGCGCGGTGGAGATGATGCGCATGACCTGAGCGTCGAGCTGCTGTTTGCTCTCCGCGTAGGTGTAGATAAGGCCGGTGAAGACGTAGAGGCGCTGGTTCTTGTTCTGCAAGTGGTCGAGAACGTCTTCCGTCTCCTCCTTGGAGTATTTAAGCTCCTGCGGCAGGATGGAGAAGTCGTAGCCCTTGTTCACGGCGCTGCGCTGCTCCTCGATAATCTCCTTGTCAATCCATGCGCTTCGAGTGCGGACGAAGTTGATGGCCTTGGACTTGTCCATGGGCTGCACGAACCACGTGACCGCCATGGGGAGCGGCAGGTCAACGATGTCGGCAAGTGCCCGGTCGGAAAGCTCGGAGCCGAACTTCTTCATCACGAGGACTTGACCGTACACGCCGTTATCCAGCTTGAAGCAGTCGTTGAACATGCCGTCCGGTCGCCAGTCAATCTGCGTCGGGGCGATGCAGTCCTTGGTGGTCTGCACGCGCTTGGCGGAGATGTCCTTCTGGTAGTCGAAGTAGAACGGCTTGTAGGGGTTCAGGAGCGAATGGATGACCGACAACCGCTGGGTGCCGTTCATCAGGTTGGCCTTCGACCCCATGGAGTTGAAGATGCGGCAGGATTCCGTCTCGATGCGGGAGAGCTGGCGTGCCGCGTCGTCCGCCGTCTCGGCGGTGACCGAATAGGTCAGGTAGCGGTTGCGGCGAATGTTGGACACGCCCTCGCGCACCTTGTCGTTCAGGATGTCGTTGAACACCTGCGCGTCGTTGCGGGCGGCGTCGTTTCCCTGACGGGAAACGTCGAAGAACTTGCGGTTGCCGACCTCCTCCTTGAGCAGCGGCGTGTTGATGACGCTCATCTGGACCAGCGTGTTCGCGCCGAACTGGTCGTACAGGCGCGTGAGCGCGGAGAACATGGATTTCTGCTGCTCGTCGCGCACGGAGTGGTAGCTGGTGTCGCCGAAGGAGATGGAGGAGGAGAACAGGCCCTCCTCGACCTCGCAGATGCCGTCTTGGTACATGCGGTTGTAGCCGATGTAGCTCACCACGTCCTTCGCGCCCTCGCGTTTGCGGCGTGCGTCCGCCGTCTTCGAGGTGAGTTCCTTGTCGCGGTCCTTGAGCTGGGACTTCACGGACGTGTAGCTCTTGCGGGCCTTCTTCTCGGCCAGCTTCGCCTCCTTCTTGAGGCGTGCGACCTCCCGTTTGGCCTGCTTCTTCTCCTTGCGGGACATCTTCTTGCCAGCCACGGTGGGGGTACCGGCGACGGAGCCGAGTGCCGCCACATCGACCGAGCCGTTATCGGCATCCATGGGGCGGTCGTTGCCGAACCCCTCACCGGAGGTGTGGACGAACTGCTCGATGTCGAAGTTCGCCTCGGTGTCAGTCGATGACACGTCCGGCACGGGGGGAGTAGGCTTCGATTCCCTTGAGGCTGCATTGCTTTCGATAGTGTTTCCCATAGACCCTTCCTTTCTTGACGTTCTTCCCATCGGGCGAGCCGATGAGACCGCTGAGTTGCATAGAGGGGACGTAGAAGATGCGCTCCACGCCGAAGTTCGCCTTGAGCCAGAGTGCGGCGAACTGCTCGAAGGGCATCCCCTTCGGGCGGATGAAGCCGCAGCACCAGAACGGGAGGCTCACGGCGTAGATGAGCATCATGTTGTCGCCGACGTTCCAGCCCAACACGAAGTAGATGTAGAGGCCGGTGAGGACGGAGCAACCGAGCGCCCCCGCGATTGACGCGAGGGTGCGCCCGGTCATCTTGCCCACGACCTTGGGCTGGTACTCGGCGATGTCCTTATGTACCGCTACGGATAGCATATAGGCACCGCCCCTTTCCTAGAGTCCGCCCGCCCAACCGGTGTTGAGCTGGCCGAAGTAGATGGCGGCACCCACGACGATGGCACCGCCGACAATCATGGCGATGGCACCGGAGAGCTGGCCGCCACCGCCCTGCATGCCGTCCTTGATGGTCATGCCGAGGTTGATGAGGCCGAAGACGACGAGCACGCCGCCGAGGAACGTCACGCCCTGCGTGAGCATGTTCACTGCGTTATCGAGCATAGTATTTACTTCCTTTCTGGATTGGTTGATTGATGGTGGGTCCCCACGCGGCTCAGAAGCCCGTGAAGCCGTAGATGGCTGCGAACCCGGTCACGGCGGCACCGGCGGCAATCATGGCGATGGCCTTCCGCAGTTCGCCGCCTCCCGCTCGCGCCCCGTCCCTCAGATTCATCCCGAGGTAAAGGATGCCGAGGAAGATGACCGTGCAGCCAATGTAGGCGATGGGCTGCGCGGCGAGCCTGACGAGTTCTTCCAATGTCCTTTCACCGTCCTCTCCTTTCTTGCCTGTGAGCCGCATGCGCGGCGCACCGCAGGAAGCGGATGCGCCGCCGAGTCACGTAGATTATAACCGTTTGCAAGGGCGGCTCGGAAAATCACCGCTTCTCGCCGGTATCGCCGTCATCATGGTCGTCATACGGCTCGCATCCGCCCTCCAAGTAGCGCTTGAAGTCGAATGGCTTGTCATGCAGGCGCTTCGGGTTGCGCTTGTCCACGATGTAGCAGTAGCGCTTGTGGGTGTGCGGGTCGAACTTGTCGTCCATGAGCGGGTTGGTGCCAGCGATGAGCAGGATGGCCTTCCTGCGGCTCATCTTGCCGATTTCCGCCGCGTCGATGAGGTCGCGACCCTGTATCTGCAAGTTCTTAGATGCCGAGCCTGACTGCCCTGTACTTTCCCCATAGGTCATCTGGTTGATGGTCTGCTTGCCAATCATCTCCGCGATTTCCTTGTTGGTGGAGTTCGACTTGCCGCCGAGGAACAGGGTGGAGTCGCAGCAGTCCACGATGGTCTGCGCCTTCTTGTCGTACTTCGATTCGAGCTGGGACATGGATTGCAGGATGATGGTGATGCCGATGTTGCGGGAGCGCGTGACGGCGATGGTCTCCTCAATCTGCGGGATGGTCCCGATGTTCGCGAACTCGTCGAAGATGAAATGGACCGGTGTCGGCAGCTTGCCGCCGTAGTCGGTGAGCGCCTTGCGGCAGAGCTGGTCGATGCACTGCCACATCATGATGGCGAACAGGAAGGAGAGCGTCTTGTCGGTATCCGAGAGGATGCCGAAGACCGCCACCTTCGCATCCGGGTCGCCGAGGGTGTCCAGCTCCATCTCATCGTATTCGAGCAGGCTGCGCACACCGGCGGTGGCGATGGGGGCGAGGCGCACGTTGCAGGAGATGATGATGGACTTGAGGGTCTTTCCCGCCGCGACCTTGAAGTTCTTGTAGTTCATGAGGGCGAAGTCCTCATCGGGCGACAGGCCGCCGCAGTCGGCGGGGCGCACGCCGTCGGAGTTGCGCTTGAGGTTGGTCGGCTCCCACGACCAATCCGAGTCTCCGGTCGCGTTGCCCGTGCCGAAGCTGCGGGAGAGGCCGGAGACGCCCATCGACGGCGCGGGGGCACCGCCTTCGCTCGGGATGTAGCGCTTGCCCTCCTCGATTTGGAGGAACAGCAGGTCGAGCGGGGACTTGAAGTTCTCATCGTTCTCTCGGGCCTCGGCCATGGAGAGCAGCGTCAGCAGGTTCGACAGGTTGTAGTCCTCCGGCGGGAACCAGTCGCGCAAGAGGGCGATAAGCGAGGTGTACAGCATCTTCTCCGAGTTCTCCCAGAAGGGGTCTCCCGCCTTGCCGTCGCCGTTGGTGTTCATGATGTAGCAGTTGACGAAGGAGAGGATGTCGGTGTCCGTCTTCACGTACTTGAGCGGGTTGTAGTGCATGGACTCATCGAGGTTGATGGTGTTGAACGACTTCACCTTGTAGCCGTTGTCCGTGAACAGGAACCCAGCGTCCTTGAGGAGCGTGCCCTTGGGGTCGGTGATGAAGTAGCTCGTGTTGAGCTGGCAGATGTTCGGGGTGACGTAGTTGAACGTCTTGCCGGAGCCGGAGCCGCCCACGACCAGCACGTTCAGGTTGCGGTCGAGTTCTGGGTTGAACTTGGGGCGGTGCAGGGCGAGGCCGAAGTTCTGCGTGAAGATGAGGTTGTTGTCCTCCGTGGTGAGGTCTCGGAACTGCTTGCCCTCTTTGAGCGTGCCCCAGCGTGCCGAACCGCTCTCCTCACCGGCGCGGAAGTTGCCCACGAAGGCGAGGTAGCGCAGCCAGAAGAGCCATACGATGATGCACATGGTCAGGCCCGCCAGCATGGCGTTGGGGGACATGTCGAGATGGGTGGGTGTATCGGCGATGAGGGGCCACATGAGGGCGAAGCCATCTCCCCAGTGCTCGAAGAACTGCCCGCCGAGGGACGCCACCGCCTCCCAATAGCGATTTCCAAGATAGAAACCTACGACGGAGACCAACAGCGTCACCAAAGCCGAGGTCGCGACCTTCTTGTTGATTTCAGGGTTTCCCTTGCTTTGAGCCATAAGCGACCCTCCTTCCTAACCCTCGCGACCCGGCAGGGCACGGGAGAGCGAGACGGCGATGGAGGCGCGGGTGGTCGGCGCGGTGCCCTGCGCGAAGCGCTTGTAGCAGCCGAGGCAGAAATCCTCCTCGGGTCGGATGCCGTTGGTGTCGCGGGGGCAGGTGCCGTCGTTGCGCTCAAGAGCCGTCGGCTCCCAACTCATGGTGATGCCGTCCGCGCTGATGACGCGCTTGCAGCCCGACTCTATCTCGTAGAACAGGTCCCCGAGGTCGTTGGCAGTGGACCCGGGGGCGGAGGGGCAGGCCGCGTCGAGGAGCGCCTTGAGGTTTCCGACCGTCCGCTGCTCATATGAGCACCAATCGCGCAGGTAGCCGAGACAGGCGTAGAGGAGCTGCCTCGCGCTGTTCTTGAAAGCCGCGTCCCCGTCGCACTCATCGCGCAGGACGCTGGCGCTTATCACCGCATCGGCGATGGCCTCGATGTCGCTGTCGGACTCCATGGCCTGCAAGGGGTTCGCCGCAAGGCGCTCCGGCAGATACTCGTTCATGTGGGTCATATCAGGCTCCCTTCTAGCGCTCTTGCTGGAACTTGTCGGAGATGTCGCGGTCGGGGGAGTCGTTGGTCTGCGAGAGCTGCTTGCTCGCGGCGCGATTCTCATCGGCCTTGGATTTGAGGTTGTAGCTCTCCCGGCTCCGGTCGGATTGGCCACGCACCATGGATGGGGAAATGTCAGTGCCGTTTTGCTCGCGTTCCAGCTTCAACGTCTTGGTGTCGGTATCCATGCCATCATGCGATTTGATGTTCTGGTCGAGCGAGGGGGTCCTGCCGTCCGTGTCGAGGGAGCCGTCGATTGCCGGGGGAGTTGGCGGGTTCGGCGGGTCGTTGCGCCCATCATCGAACTCGATACCCAGTTCCTCCGGCGTGAGACCGGGGAATCGCGCCTCCACTGCCTTGATGACATCTTGCTTGTACTTCTGGTCAACGACGAACCCCATCTTGCCGTCCGCGCGGTCAAGTGTCTGGATACCGCGCTCCTCAAGGTCGCTGCGCACGGAGTTGCAGATGAGGTTCAGGTCCTTCTGCGGTGGGATGGGCGAATGAGCGTGGTTGAGCGAGTCTATGCCACTCGGCTCCTTGGGAGTGTTCTTCTCGAACCAATCGAGGGTGGCATCGCACTGGTACTTCTCACCCGCGAGGGTCTTTGCATTGACGGGCCAGTCCATGTCCTTATCGAACTTGAGCATTTCGCCGTCCTTGCCTTGACGGCCCTCATAGAACTGCAACTCTCCGTCATCATTGAGGCGGGTACCTATGCCGTTTTCGGCGAGTATCGCCTTGAAATCCTCCAAGTCGCGGCACTGCTCACGTGCTGCGAGCACCTTGTCTCGAATGAGGGTGGTGTGGTTGTACGGGTCGTTGGCGAGGTCATGGCCTTGCCGCCCGTCGCGACCCATGACGGATTTTTCCTTGGCGGATTGCTCTTTGGCGGCATCTTCATGAACCTTCATCGCCTTGACATGGTACGGTTCCCCGACGGAGCGGATGGTGACGCCTGACAACTCCTTACCAACCATCTTTTTCATGAGTTCAAGGCTCTGACTTGATACATTCACCTGCGCGTCGATGTCGAAGCCTTTCGTGTCTTGCTCGGCGAACGTCCACAGTTCGTTCCTACCGTCACGTTCGACTTGAACGGGAAAGAGCGTGACGTCTTTCGAGTCATCAAAGGTGGGCAAGGTTGGGAGGTCGTTGATTTCCTTTAAGGTATTGAATTTTTCCTTCGTCACGGAAGGGGCGTTCTCGAATCTGTCGTTAATTTCCTTACATTTGAGCAGGGTTGACACTTCTGCATATCGACCTATGCAACTGCCGACAAGCTCGCCGTCGTCCTTGGCGAACCGGACATAGCCCTTTCCATCGGAATCCGTGAGGGCAGAGACGAGAATGCCGTTCTCTTGACAAACTTTCGCGAAGTAAGCGGCATCGTTTTTATCGCCGAAGGGGACACAGGCCTGCTTGCGAGCCGCCATGTCTTTGGCGGCGGCTTCTGCATCTTCCTCGCTCATGCCCTCCTTCATAAACTTATTCCTATACCACTCCTCATCCCTATTGTTGTTGCGTGAATCGCGCCAGAAGTCGTAAATCGCGCGTTCTAAGGAGCGTTTGAATCCTGTGAACAGCATCTCGCCTATGTCGTCTCCAAAATCTTGCGCCATGGTCTTCTTCCTTTCTACTCGTGGACGCATCGGGGGACGGATGTCCCGACACCCCTTTCGCTGCATTATATCCGAGCACCACGTCGGTGCCCCACATCCCATACACGCAGGCGGGGCGGAGGGTTGCCAATGTGGGAGGTGGAAGAGGGCAGATGGTGTGCATCTGATGTCATCTAACGCCATCAGAGGTAATCTACGGTAATCATCGCTCATTTTTTTCAGTCCAGTACGGTGCCTGAAAGTAAAGCATCTTCACGTCTTCTACACATCTCTCCTTCTTAGAACCTTTTTCCCCGGCAAACGACCGGCGGCGTATCGTGTTCCTTGTGGAAAGGAGGAATCACGATGATTTCAGAAGAAGAGAAACTGGCGGTAGTCAAGATGTTCTGCGCCTATTGCAGAAGGACGCTTCGCAACGCGAGGACGGACATCATTCGCAAGCAGGCGCGGGAGGCGCGATGGGAGACCGTGTTCTCCGACATGCACGAGAGCGAGCTGAACAGGCTGGCCTCACCCGATGACCTCATATCGGAGGAGGTCGTGTTCGAGGTGGTCGGTCGGGAGGTCGTGGTGATGGACACCGTTCTCGCCGATGCCATCCATGGCCTCTCCAAAGGCGACCAAGCCATCGTCCTGCTCTACTACTTCGCGGAGTGGACGGACAGGCGCATCGCCGAGGAGCTTGGGTGCCCTCGCTCCACGGTCCAATTCAGGCGCTCGAAGGCGCTCCTCGCGCTGAGGACGCGTTTAGAGGAGGTGATTGGCGATGATGAGCTATGAGGTGATGGTCGCGGCGGTCTCAGGCGACCCCGTTGCCATGCAGAAGGTCCTCGCCTACTTCGACGGTTACATGGACCAGCTCTGCACGCACGCCTTCCTCGATGAGTCCGGGCGCGTCGAGTACGGGGTCGATACCCTGAGAAAGACGCAGCTCCAAGGAAAGCTGCTCGCCGCGATGCTGCGGTTCGAGCCGTGATGAGGAGGTGGGCGCATGGGCGCGAAGGACATACCCGTATGGGAGAAGTACACGCTCACCATCGAGGAAGCGGCCCGGTACTTCCGCATAGGCGAGGGCAAGCTGCGCCGCCTTGCCTCGGAGTTGCCGACGCCTGACTGGGTGGTGATGAACGGCAATCGCGTTCAGGTCAAACGCAAGGCGTTCGAGCGGTTCATCGACTCGACGGACGTGATTTAGAGGATGAAAAAGAGCCTTGGATATGCTATAATAGAAGTAGCATACCAAGGCTCTTTCCATATGGAAGGAGCGATATATGGATGTCACAGAAAAGACGGGACAACAGGAATAGGGTACTGAACACCGGCGAGAGCCAGAGGACCAACGGACTCTACGTCTTCAAATACATCGACAGGGACAAAAAACCGAAGTTCGTCTACTCATGGCGGCTGGTGGAGACCGACAGGCTCCCTGCCGGTAAGAGGCCGTGCAAGCCGCTGCGCGAGAAGGAGCACGAGATACGCCGTGACCTTGAGGACGGGATAGACCCCATCGGCAAGAAGATGACGGTCAGCCAGCTCTACGCGAAGTTCACGAGATGCCGCCTCGACGTGCGCGAGGGGACGGAGAGGTCGAGGGCGCAGCTCAAGCGACTCCTCTTCGAGGATGCGATAGGCTCGCGGGAGATAGGCGGCGTGAAGCCGTCCGACGCGAAGGAATGGGCGCAGCGCATGAAGTCCAAGGGCTTCGCCTACTCCACCATCTCCAACCACAAGCGTTCGCTCAAGGCGGCGTTCTACTTGGCGATAGCCGATGACTGCATACGCAAGAACCCGTTCGATTTCAAGCTCGCGACCGTCATCAAGAGGGACGTGACGGAGAGGGAGCCGCTGAGTCGGGAACAGGTGGACGCGCTGCTCGGTTTCATGCGGTCGGATGCCGTCTACCACAGGTACATCGACGAGGTGGTCATCCTCCTCGGGACGGGGCTGCGCATATCGGAGATGTGCGGGCTGACCGAGGCGGACATCGACCTGACGAACAGGGTGATTTTCGTGGACCACCAGCTCGCCCGCGCGGTCGGCGGGGGATACCGGGTCGATGAGCCTAAGACGGAGAGCGGCAGGCGCTACATCTACATGACCGACGAGGTGATGGCCGCGTTCGAGCATGTCATGGCATCGAGGCCGAAGGGGAAGCCCCTGAGCGTCGATGGGCGAACGGGCTTCATCTTCCTCAACAGGGACGGGCTGCCGAGGGTCGGCGGCGATTACGACCGGGCGTTCAGGGGGCTGAGGCGCAAGTACGCGAAGGGCGGGGGAGCGCCGCTTCCCGAGGACATGACACCGCACACGCTGCGCCACACGTTCTGCACGGAGATGGCGAAAGCGGGCATGAACCCGAAGGCGCTGCAATACATCATGGGCCACAAGGACATCAAGATGACGCTCGGGTACTACGCCCATATGGACGGCTGCACGGCTGCGGAGGAGATGCGACGCGTCGCGATGTAGTAAAAACGCGTTTTACTACTCGTTTTACTACTCACGGCCATCAAGATGCGCCGGGATTCGCCAAGATACGGGAACTGCCCCAAAAGGCAAAAAAGCCGGGAACGCCCTTGGAATCGGGCATCACCGGCTTTCGGGAAGTTATGGGAACATGCTGGAAAATGTCGCGTTGATTTCGCATCAAATACCGGCTTTAAATTATTGTAGGGTTTCCGTATTAGGTTAAGAAAACTTAAA